>DLOT01000053.1:16152-25724 GCA_002479715.1 Ruminococcus sp. UBA7477
CGCCGCAGACAGTTCCCTGAGCGCCGATCTCGGTGGTAACAAACTCAAACACCGTTCTGGTATAGTAGTCCAGCCCGCGAACGATCTTAGGATTGACTTTATACTCTATTCCCATTATACCGAGGAGTTCTTTAAGCTTTTCAAAATGCGCTTTGCAATCATCGCAAAGGTAATCGAGAATGATCGGAGCACCCTTTGCAATTTCCGAGCATACGGGAGATTTGCAGTCTAGAATGCGCATAGGATTCTTTTCCAATCTGCCGAGGCAGGTCGGGCAAAGCTCGCCGCTGTGCGCTTCAAAATATTCTCTCAGAGCCTTCTGATAGTTTGCCCTGCACTCTTTACAGCCTATCGAGTTTATATTAAGCTCGATATCTTTCAGACCTAATCTGTCGAGAACGCTTTTTGCCAGAGCGATGATATCCGCGTCGGCGCTCGGCGAGGCGCTGCCCACCATTTCACAGCCGAACTGATGGAACTCTCTCAGCCTGCCTGCCTGAACATTCTCATGTCTGAAACAGGAGATCAGATAATAGACCTTCTGCGGAAACCCCTCGTTCATTATACCGTTTTCGAGCATAGCTCTCATAACTCCGGCAGTGCCCTCAGGGCGCAGCGTAAATTCGTCATCGCCCTTTGCTGTGACCGTATACATTTCCTTTTGAACAACGTCGGTCGTATCACCGACAGATCTAACAAACAATCCGGTCTCCTCAAAAGTCGGCACTCTTATTTCACGGAAGCCAAACTGCTCGGCTGTGTCCGATGTTACCTTCTCGACAGTATGCCACTTATAGACCTNNCCTCCTTAGTTCCCTTCGGCCTTTTTACCAACAGATCCATCATCTCAAATCCTTTCAAAAAAATAAAGCCGTCACCTAAAACAAGGGACGACTTTTAACCGTGTTACCACCCTAATTGCAAAAGCCCTAAGGCCTTTGCCGCTCAAAGCCTCTAACGCAGGCAAACGTTCGCACTTTTGTTCCGTACGAAAGCTCAGGGGTGTCCTTCATCTGCGATAAGGCGGATACTCTCACCGTCCGTATCCTCTCTGAGAGCCTTTGCCGCAAACTACTCTCCCCGTCTAAGCTTTTTGATATATTGATGTTCTTAATGTCTATCTTGTCGGATTAACGATATCGCGCCAATCAAGGTCGCCTCGCTCCAGTGCATGGATAAGAGCTTCTGCGGTCGCAATATTTGTCGCGACCGGTATATTATGCACGTCACAAAGTCGGAGCAGGTCGGCTTCGTTCGGCTCATTGGGCTTTGCTGAGATCGGATCTCGGAAAAACAGCAGAAGGTCGATCTCGTTGCAGGAAATCATCGCTGAGATCTGCTGATCGCCGCCCTGACTGCCGCTCATAAACTTGGTGATCTTGAGACCGGTCGCCTCCGACACCAACTTTCCCGTCGTTCCGGTAGCACAAAGATTATGCTTGCTCAAAACTCCGCAATATGCTATGCAAAACTGCACCATAAGCTCCTTTTTAGAATCATGCGCGATAAGTGCTATATTCAATGCCAACCCCTCCTTAATCGGTATTATGCAAATTGAAAAAATGCCGTGTAATTATACTATCTTGATCTGGATCGGTATATGCTCTCCCTTGATCCTTCTCGATATCGCAGAGAATGCAAGGAATCCCATAGAGCTTGAAGAAAGCGGAGCGCCCTTGCCTGTAGCCAGCGGGATCGCGCTGTCCTCAGGAATAACGCCGAGCAGCTGAACACCTACAGTATCAATGATAGCGTCGAGGTCGTCCATAGAATCAAATTCAAAGACTCTCTTATTAGCCTTGTTAATGACCAGTCTCTGCTTCTGGTTGCCTCTCTTATAGAACTCGTCCGACATCATCTGTGCATCTCTTACGCAAACAGGGTCAGGAGTCGTAACGATCAGAATAAGATCCGAATTCGTAACAATGTCAAATACGCTTCCGTTGATACCTGCCGAAGTGTCGATGATGATATACTCGAAATACTTTCTCATTTCGGAGGTGATCTTTTCGATGTCTTCCGCCTTCAGCTGAACAAACGGGTCTGCCGGCGCACAAAGAACACTGAGGTTAGATGCAAGCTTTACAGTTGTGGTAGCCTTGTAAACATCGCAGGTCCCCTCAAGAACATCACCGAGATCATACGGCACGTTGCCCTGCATTCCAAGCATGATGTCCATACATCTCAAGCCGAAGTCCAACTCGATAATAAGCGTTCTGTTGCCCTGCTTTGCAAGCGCATAGCCAAGGCAGGCGCTGATAGATGATTTTCCCGTTCCTCCCTTTCCGGAAGTAACAGCAATGATTTTTGACATAGAATAACTGCTCCTTTCAAGTGACAATTTATAATTAAATCAATTAAAAGCGAAATTCTGCCTTATTATATTGTAGCACATTTTTTGGAATTGTCAAAGATAAAATCGAAATATTTTTCAACATTGTGATATGCACAAAATTTATCCTCGAATAATTGTAGGTTTTGCACAATTCTGAATGCAAAATAACTCTTTTCTCCCGATTATCCCAACACTTCAGGCCTTCTCTCCGAGTTAAAGCCCGCCCGTTTTGAGCAAAATATAATAAAGCTATCGCGCAATAGATAAAAGCTATGCACACAGGCTGCTGTATGCAAATCATCTTAGTATAATTATAGCACATTTCTCTCGCCATTACAAGTACATTTCACCAAAAAATTTATGTTGAAGTGCAGGAAAACTTGTGATACAATAATAATAACAAATATTCAGGAGGTCACATATGCCGGGATTTTCCTTTTATCAACTGGCTCTGTTTTTCATAGTATACAGCTTCGTCGGCTGGTGTGTCGAAGTGATCTACTACACGGTCAACACCGGTAAGTTTGTTAACCGCGGTTTTTTGAACGGCCCTGTCTGCCCTATTTATGGCTTCGGTTTTGTGCTTGTCATCGTTTTACTTACACCGATCAAGGATAATTTTCTCATTCTTTTTGCCGGTTCGTGTTTAGTCACGACCCTGATCGAATTGATGACCGGCTTTGCCTTGGAGAAGATCTTTCACGAACACTGGTGGGACTACTCAGATGAAAAATTCAATTTTAAAGGCTATATATGCCTGAAATTCACTTTGGCATGGGGCTTTGCCTGCACCTTTGCCCTTCTTATAGTCCATGCACCGATTCAGGGGCTGCTGGACAGGCTTCCGAGGAGTGTCGGCTATATTATCATTGCGATTTGCGGGGCTGTTTATATCGCTGATCTTACTGTAACTGTCATGGCAATATGCAGCATAACCAAAGAACTGCGTCTTACAAAGGAGCTTTCGTTGGAAATACGCCGTCTTTCGGACAGGATCGGCGAGCAGATCTCCGACACGACCTCGGATATTCTCGAAAAGACCGAGGACAGCCGCGCCAAGCTGGAGCTGCGCGCCGATGCATACAAGCAAAAGCTTGACGCTGCACAGGAGCGCCGCCGAGCCGAATGGCAGGAAACCAAGGCAGAATATGAGCGTCTGAAGGCAAGATACATTCAGCTTTTCAGCAAAAGAGCCGGTCTGAACAAACGCCGTATAGAGAAGGCTTTTCCGAAGCTTTCTCTTGAAAGAAGATACGGTATCAAGGATCTGAGTGATAAGATCAAAGCGAAAATGTCGGAGGCGAGCGAAAAATGGAACGATCGGTTATCAAAATGACAGTAAAGTTTATTCTTATATCTGCGGAAGTCTTTCTTCTTCTGGTGTTTATTATGCCGATATTCAAGCGGGTGGTCAACGCCGGTAACGTCTGTGGGATCGCCCTGGCAACGGCTCTTTTGTCTGCAACGGCTTTCTCCGACAAGCTGTTTACCGTTATAAAAGAGATCTGGAAAACCTCAGGCGGCAAGGTATTGATCGTTTTTACAGCGTTTCTTCTTGCTGCGGCAATTGTTTATGCAGCTGTTTTATCAGCTCTTATGCTGTCAGCGTATAATGATCCTCCCGAGGAACCGGCAAATGTTATCGTTCTGGGCTGCAAGGTTCGCGGCAGCACTCCCTCACAGATGCTGAGATACAGGCTTGACGCTGCATACGATTATCTTTGCGAGAACGACGGCACGATCTGTATTGTTTCCGGAGGCAAGGGAAAAGGAGAGGATATTTCCGAAGCAGAGGCGATGAAAACCTATCTGGTCGAGAAAGGGATATCTCCCGACCGCATTATAACCGAGGACAGATCAACTTCGACCGAGGAAAATCTGCAAAACTCAGCCGAGATCCTCCGTTCGCTGGGTCTGCCAACCGAAGCGGTGATCATTTCCGACGGATATCATCAATACCGCGCCTCGCTTATCGCAAAAGATGCCGGTTTTGAAAAGACCTACTCGGTAAGCGGAAAAACAAAAGCCTACCTTTTACCGACCTACTGGGTCCGCGAATGGCTTGCCTTAACGGAACAGCTGCTTATCAAATAAAGCAAAACGCCCCGAAGGTTCAAACCCTCGGGGCGAACTTATGCACTGTACCGATCAGATCATCGGAGTTTCCCAGCATTCGGGAGCGGCGATACCGAGTAGCTTTGCAACAGTCGGCGCAACATTTGCGAGGCCGTATTTTGTGCTGTCTGCATCAACGATCTCGTGTCTTGTTTCTTTATCCCAGATGATAAACGGAACACGATTCAGCGAATGGGCGGTTCTGACCTGGACCTCGCCCTTCTTGTTCTTTTCAAGCATCTCGTCAGCATTTCCGTGGTCGGCAGTGACCAGGAGCGTGCAGTTACACTCATCGCAGACCTTGATAAGTCTTGCAAGTCCGAGGTCAACAGCCTCAACGCCGATGATCGTGGCATCCATATTTCCGGTATGTCCTACCATATCGCCGTTAGGATAGTTGCAGCGGAGAAAATCATACTTGCCGGAACGGATCGCAGCAATAAGGTCATCTGTGACCTCAGCGGCCTTCATCCACGGGCGCTCATCAAACGATACCCTGTCGGAAGGGATCTCATTCCAGACCTCAAGTTCGTCAGAAAACTTCTCGGATTTATTACCGTTCCAGAAGTAGGTAACGTGTCCGTATTTCTGAGTTTCGGAAACTGCGTAGGAAGCCAGGTTATTTGCAACCAACACCTCGGAAAGAGTATTCGTTATCTCAGGAGGATTAACAAGATAATTCTTAGGCAGATTCAGATCTCCGTCATACTGAAGCATTCCCGCATACATAACCTTGGGATCATAGCCGCCCTTATCAAACTTATCAAAGCCCTCGCTGTCAAATGCCATGGAAAGCTCGATCGCTCTGTCTCCGCGGAAATTAAATAGTATAACACTGTCGTTGTCGCAGATCCTGCCGGCAGGTGTTCCGTTTTCGGCAATAACAAACGGCGGCAGATCCTGGTCTATTGCTCCCGTTTCCTCACGAAGCGTCTTATAAGCCTCCTCTGCCGAAGCAAAGTATCTTCCCTCGCCCTTAACGTGAGTATCCCAGCCGAGCTTGACCATATTCCAGTCGGCCTGATATCTGTCCATTGTTACTTTCATTCTTCCGCCGCCGGAAGCGATCTTTGCGTCAAACGAT
This sequence comes from Ruminococcus sp. UBA7477, assembly GCA_002479715.1. GTDB lineage: Bacteria > Bacillota > Clostridia > Oscillospirales > Ruminococcaceae > UBA7477. The sequence continues at coordinate 21,687 of DLOT01000053.1, forward strand.
TCATCATTCAGCGCTGCGAGAGTATCCTCAAGGTCGTCGATATATGTCATACCGCTTGTTGCCGGAACATCACGTCCGTCTAAAAGGATATGGCATCTGACCTTAGAAACGCCCTCCTCCTTGGCTCTCTTGACCATGATCTTGAGGTGAGAGATGTTGGAATGAACGTTACCGTCTGAAAGCAGACCGATAAAATGCAGCGCCGACTTGTTGCTTATAACATTTGCAACGAGTGACTTCCATGTTTCCGAGCCAAACATTTTTCCGCTTTCGATCGACTCGTTTACAAGCTTTGCACCCTGAGAATAGATCTGACCGCATCCGAGGGCGTTATGACCCACCTCAGAGTTGCCCATATCATCGTCAGAAGGCAGACCGACCGCATCGCCGTGAGCCTTGAGGGAGGTATGGGGATAATCCTTCAAAAGCATATCGAGTGTGGGAGTATTTGCCTCGGAAACCGCGTCACCGAGCCCAGTTTTTGAAAATCCCACGCCGTCCATTACTACAAGTACAACAGGTTTTTTAGTAGACATACTATTTGTCCTTTCATAATTTGTTTTTTTCAAAACTGACGTCTTTCAGGATTTTGCAGGCATAATATGCCGGCATATTTTGCCTGCATATAAAGCACAGCCTTCGCTGTATATTATGTGTGTATCCCGCCTGCCTTGTCCATGCAAAAGGAACAGCGCCCGACCGAGCGCCCGTTCCAAATATTATTGGCTTAACCGTTAACGGCAGCCTGCACGATCGTATTGAAGTCCTCAGCCTTGAGAGAAGCTCCGCCGATAAGTCCGCCGTCAACGTCGGGCTTGGCAAGAAGCTCAGCGCAGTTCTTGGCATTCATTGAACCGCCGTACTGGATAGTTACAGCCTTTGCCGTTTCTGCATCATAAAGCTTGGCAAGGGTTGCTCTGATGAATGCGCAGACCTCCTGCGCCTGATCTGCGGTTGCGGTTTTTCCTGTGCCTATAGCCCAGACAGGCTCATAGGCTATAACTGTATTCTTTACGTCCTGAGCGGAAACATCGTAGAGGTCGAGCTTGATCTGACGGGCAATGACCTCCTCGGTTATATTGCACTCACGCTCCCAAAGCAGCTCGCCCACGCAAACGATAGGCTTAAGACCTGCTGCCAGAGCAGCCTTTGTTCTCTTGTTGACTGTTTCGTCTGTTTCGCCGAAATACTGTCTTCTTTCGCTGTGTCCGATAACAACATACTCGACGCCCAACTCGGTCAGCATATCTGCGGAGATCTCGCCCGTGAAAGCGCCGCTCTTTTCAAAATGCACGTTCTCTGCGCCGATCTTAACGTTTGAGCCGGCTGTTGTATTTACGGCTGTTTCAAGATTTGTGAAAGGAACACACGCAATGACTTCAACATTGCCCTCTGCATTAGCAACGAGCGGCTTGATAGCCTCAAGAAGGGCTTTTGCCTCGGGTCTTGTCTTATTCATTTTCCAGTTGCCTGCTACGATATTCTTTCTCATTACTTTATTATTAATTAATGTTTAAGTTTCAATTTTGTGAATGCAAAATTAGCAAATTCCGCCGACATATACCGCGCGAGACATAAAAAACTTTAATGCACCAATTCTTCAGTTACATTAATATTATGTTCATTAAAGATGCGGCGCGCGTTGTTCTTGAAAGTGACTGCTTCAGGCAAAGGCGTTTTATCAACCCATCTGAGTCTGAAATTATGTGAACCATCAGCCGGCTCGGTATAAACCAGTCTGTAAGAAGCATCGGAAATAATCACCCTGCCATCTGAATCACGTCGCAGCGTCACCCGTGCTATCATTCCTCCGCGGCAATCGGTCTTTTTCATATTAGAAATAAAGTTTCCCAAGGAATATATCAGCAATTGCGGTCGGCCATCGGAACGCATGGTAAATTCCACAGGTTGAATTACATGAGGATGACCTCCGACACTCACATCAACGTCAAGTTCTCGCAGAAAGCGGGCCAGGGAGCGCTGGGTCTCGTTGGGCAACAGACGATATTCATCGCCCCAGTGAATACAGACAATGAGAACCTCGGCACCGGCTGAACGGCTTTCCTCTACATCTTTTCTTATCTTTTCACGATCGATATAGTCAACAACTACATCGGGCCCGGGTTTAATGCCGTTTGTTCCGTAGGTATAATTAAGAAAACCGACCTTGATTCCGTTGATTTCCTTGATATAAGGCAACACATCGCTGCGGGAGCTGCTATCAACATATGTTCCCAGGTGATCGATCCCCATGCGGTCAAGGACTTCAATTGTCGAGCGCAACCCGCGGTCACCACGGTCAAGAGTATGATTATTGGCCGTGAGCATCATGTCGAATCCTGCGTTCTTCAATTCCGTGACATAGCTTTCAGGAGCATTAAAACATGGATAGCCTGAATACGGCGGCCGACTAACGGCTGTTTCAAGATTGACTACAGCATAATCGGCCGATGTTACATACGGGATTATATCGGTAAAATATCCCGAATAATCATATTGATCTCCGTTTCGNNGCGTCCCCGGCAAAGACTAATTCGGCTTCGTCGTTACCAAAAATCAGAGAGAGAAGCGAGAAGAGAAAGGGGAAGAGCAGATTCATCGCGAAGCCTGCAGGGTGTTGAGCATGAGCATTGCTATCGTCATAGGGCCTACACCACCGGGAACCGGCGTGATATAACTGCACTTGGGTGCTACATTCTCAAAATCCACATCTCCGCTCAAACGGAAACCGCTCTTACGGGATGCATCGGGCACACGCGTTGTACCTACGTCGATAACAACAGCTCCGGGCTTCACCATATCGGCAGTAACAAATCCGGGACGGCCTACTGCAGCTACAAGAATATCTGCTTCACGTGTAATATCGGCAAGCCCTTCCGAGGCACTGTGGCATACGGTAACAGTTGCATCGACGCCTTTCTGCATCATAAGTGATGCCAACGGCTTACCTACAATGTTGCTGCGGCCTATGATAACGCAACGGCGACCGCGTGTCGGGATTGAATAGCGACGCAAGAGCTCGACAATACCCGCGGGAGTTGCGGATTTGAAGCAGGGCAGCCCCAGACTCATGCGACCGACATTAACGGGGTTGAAGCCATCGACATCTTTTTCAGGATTCACAGCTGCTGTAATTTTCTGCTCATCAATGTGAGCGGGCAGCGGCAACTGAATTATGAAGCCGTCGACATCATCATCGTTGTTGAGATTGTCGATAAGCTCCATCATCTCAGACTCCGTGACATCGTTCTCACGGCGAATGAGAGTCGAGCGAAATCCACACTCGGCACAAGCCTTAACTTTATTAGCCACATAGGATTCGCTTCCGCCGTCATGACCAACCAGAACGGCAACGAGATGCGGGCGACGACCGCCTTCAGCAACACGTTTTTCAACTTCAGTTGCAATTTCGGCACGAATAGCCGCTGCCGTTGCTTTTCCGTCTATGAGTTCCATTATTTGCGCATTCCTTTAATGCCGCGCATGGCAGCCATGGGGTTCTTCATTGTCCCGACTTTACGCATCATCTGACGAGTCTGGTCAAATTGCTTGAGCAGTCGGTTCACTTCCTGAATATCAGTTCCCGAACCGTTGGCAATACGGCGTACACGTGTGCCCTTGATGACTTCGGGATGTTCACGCTCATAAGGAGTCATAGAGTCAATGATCGCTTCGATACTCTTAAAAGCGCTGTTATCTATATCTATATCTTTTATTGCCTTTCCGAGCCCGGGAATCATGGATGCCAGATCCTTGATATTACCCATCTTCTTGATCTGCTGAATCTGCTTGTAGAAATCAACAAAGGTATACTGGTTCTTGCGCAGTTTGCGCGCCATTTCCTCTGCTTCTTTCTCGTCAAACTGCTGCTGGGCTTTCTCAACGAGAGAAACGATATCACCCATGCCCAGGATACGATCAGCCATACGGCTGGGATGGAAGACATCTATGCCGTCAAGAGTTTCACCAGTACCGATAAACTTGATGGGCTTGGTTACAACCGTGCGGATTGAAAGGGCTGCACCACCTCGGGTGTCA
>DLOT01000053.1:25749-25974 GCA_002479715.1 Ruminococcus sp. UBA7477
ACCGCATCCTGACCGGTCATGGCGTCGACAACGAACAATGTTTCAGTGGGCTTGACGGCTTTCTTGATAGCCTCTATCTCGTCCATCATCTGCTCGTCCACAGCAAGGCGACCTGCCGTATCAATAATGATCAGATCATGGTGATTCTGCTTACCGTAATCCAAGGCTTTCTTAGCGATATCAATAGGATCTTTCGAGCCTTCGATGGTAAATACAGGTACGTTT
>DLOT01000053.1:26000-27555 GCA_002479715.1 Ruminococcus sp. UBA7477
TTAGGGCGCATGGCCTTCTCACTTTTCAGACGCTTGGCAAGCTTGCCCGAGAAAGTTGTTTTACCCGAGCCTTGGAGACCCGACATCAGAATAACGACAGGCTTGTCTTTCAGATTTAAAGGTGCTGCATCGCCGCCCATGAGAGCAGTAAGCTCGTCATGAACGATTTTTACCATTAATTCGCTCGGCTTGATGGCGGNNTATCGGTAAAGCTCTTTGCAACTTTATAGTTGACGTCGGCATCAATAAGGGCGCGGCGCACATCTTTCAGAGTTTCGGCAACATTGATTTCTGTAATCTTGCCTTGGCCCTTAAGTATCTTAAAACTTCGTTCGAGTCTGTCGCTAAGTTTTTCAAACATGTCGTTTCGTAATTATTATATGAGAGGGGGTAGGGAATCAGATAAGAGATTGGTAGCTGTATCAGGGAAAATTACCGTGGGCTTGAATTCACGGGCTTCCTCGAACGGCATGGACGCGTAGGACATAATGATAACTATATCGCCCGGCTGTACGAGTCGCGCTGGCGCGCCGTTGAGGCAAACAACACCGCTTCCGCGTTCGCCGGCAATTGTATATGTATCAAGGCGAGCACCATTATTATTGTTTACAATATAGACACGCTCTCCCACAAGTATATTTGCGGCGTCAAGCAGATCCTGATCTATCGTGATACTGCCTATATAATCAAGACGTGCCTCTGTTACTGTAACACGATGTATCTTGGATTTCAGTACTTCAACATTCATTTCTGACTTGTTTCAGGGTATCTAATATTGTCAATGAGTCTCACATCGCCCATCCATACGGTAACACATCCTACAGCTCCGCTTATGTTCTCGGCAGGCTGCAGTGTAAGAGGATCGACTATTTCATAGTATTCACATTCCATTCCGTCTACCGCATTGATTTCGTCAACGACCATTTCGCGCAAAGCTTCGACATCAGTGATTCCCTCTGCAGCAAGGTCGGCGTTCGCTGCCAGGATTTCATGAATCTGCGGAGCTGCGGCACGCTGCTCGGGGGTAAGGCGTACATTGCGGGAACTCATTGCAAGCCCGTCTTCTTCGCGCTTGATAGGGCAGTCAACAATCTCGGGCCCATGTCCGAGTAATCTGACCATTGAGCGTATCACGGCGATCTGTTGGAAGTCTTTCTCGCCGAAGTATGCACGGTCGGGGTCAGCGAAATCAAAAAGCTTACTTACGACCTGAGCAACACCATTGAAATGGCCCGGACGCATGGCGCCTTCCATTACTTCAGCAACAGGGCCGAGGTCAAATGTACGGGTATCTGGTTCCGGATAAACTTCTTCGACAGAAGGAACAAACGCTACGTCCACTCCGGCTTTTTCAAGAAGAGCACAGTCGGCTTCTACAGTGCGCGGATATGTGCGAAGATCATCCGGATTATTGAATTGAGTCGGATTTACAAAAACGCTTACGACAACAAAGTCACACTCCTGTCGAGCACGCTCGACCAGTGAAAGATGACCGGCATGAAGGGCTCCCATTGTGGGAACAAGACCTACTGTTTTGCCTTGTCGTTTTGCTGCA
>DLOT01000053.1:27685-27819 GCA_002479715.1 Ruminococcus sp. UBA7477
TAACTTTGCACTATAATAATTAAATATAAAATTATGAGCACAATCTCTCCAACCGACAATCTTTTTGCGACAGCCTATATGCGTGGCATAGAAATCTATCGTTTTGCGGGCACGGGTATATCAAGCCTCTCGGA
>DLOT01000053.1:27916-28051 GCA_002479715.1 Ruminococcus sp. UBA7477
TTTTCAATCCATTTGCGGGCATTAACAAATGCATCGATCCAGGGTGTTACCTCGTCGCTGCGGCGGGAACGGGGGTAGAAGCCGCATTGCCACGGGAAAATGGCACGCTCGAGATGAGGCATCATGGCCAGGTGT
>DLOT01000058.1:0-10008 GCA_002479715.1 Ruminococcus sp. UBA7477
GAGGTCAAAGCGGAAGCCGTCGAGCTTATATTCCTCCGCCCAAAACCTGACCGAGTCGATTATGTATCTTCTGACCATAGCGTGTTCGGAAGCGATCTCGTTGCCGACCCCCGAGCCGTTTGAAAATTTTCCGTCCGCCAGACGGTAGTAGTAATCGGGAAATGTCATGTTAAACCATGACTTCTCGGTGTGATATGTATGGTTATAAACAACGTCCATGATAACGCCTATGCCGTTTTTATGAAGAGCCGCAATAAGCGTTTTCAGCTCACGGATCCTTGACTCCGGCTCGTCGGGAGCGGTAGAATAGCTTCCCTCGGGACAGTTGTAGTTTTTGGGGTCATAGCCCCAGTTATACTCCTGCTTGTCCGGTCGGCTCTCATCGACCGTTGCAAAGTCATAGATCGGCAAAAGCTGAACATGGGTTATCCCAAGCTCTTTAAGATGCTCCAGCCCGACAGCCACGCCCTCGCTGTAAAGACCGCTTTCAGACATTCCGAGAAATTTTCCCCGCCATTTGACAGAAACGCCGCTGCTCTCATCAATAGAAAAATCTCTTATATGACATTCATAGACGACCGCGTCGCAGGGACATTTTATCTCAGGTCGCGGAATGTCGTCCCAGCCCTCGGGATCGGTCTTTTTCAGATCGACGATCGCCCCTCTGTCGCCGCCTACTCCGCAAGCGACCGCGTATATATCAGCCGCCTCTTTCAGATATCTGTGTTCAAATTCAAACACATAGGTATAATAAAACCCGACAAGGCTTCTCAGTATCTCCACCTGCCAGCAGCCTGTCCAGTGCCTCTCCAACGGGAGGGTCTCAATGGTATTGTTACCTGTGCCGTCGGCATAGATGCGGATATAAACGCCGGTCGCCGTAGGAGACCAAGTCCTGAAAATCGTTTTATCGGGCAAAAGCTCAACACCGAGCGGCCCGCCGTAATAATTTTCACTGTCAAATTTTTCGTAGTCCGTTATTTGCATAAAAATGCTGCACCTTTCGTTTTCACGTTATAACGCCGAGATCAGCAGAGCGGCAATCGCCAGCTGGATAACGCCCAAGCGGAATACCACTTGTGTCGCAGACCACTCTTTGTTCTTTTTAAGATGGTCGTGAATGGGCGTTCTGATGTTTTTCATAAACTGCTTCATATTCAAAAACTTGATGCACGATATTTTCACGAGCGACGCTCCGCCGTCGATTATCAGCATAGCGCAGGCCGGAACATACAGCAACGGCGATCCGCTTTTCATAAATGCTATTGCCAGGAGCACCCCTATCGCACGGGAGCCTGCATCGCCCATCAGCATTCGGCTCGGATTAGCGTTATACCAAAGATAAGCCAAGATGCACATTATCATCACAGCGATCATCATTATAAATCCGCTGTCCGGGCAAAGTCTGCCTATCAAAAGAGCCGCCGTTCCTAGGGATATCATACTAAGCGTTCCGCAAAGTCCGTCAACGCCGTCCGAGCAGTTAGTGACGTTGATACTTCCCCACACAAGCGCCGCGCCAAGAGCAACATACAGCCAGCGCGGAAGCGCAGCAGAAGCGCCGAAAAGCGCAAAATCCAGATCGGTTCCGTTATAATGGCAATATGTGAAAGATGTTCCGACTGCGATCACAAGATCCAGAAGCCCTTTCTTTACTCTTCCCCACGGGATCTTAGCGCTGTCGTCGAAAAATCCCGAAAGCATTGAAAGAAAAACTGCGGCGAGATAGATGATCCTCTCTGTATTCAGCGGAACGAACAGAGCGCATACAAACGCGAACACGCTGATAAAAATCACACCCGCGCCTGTAGGCTTTCCCTGCGACTGCATACCGCCTACGGCGTCCTCTTTGCCGTGGTCCTTCGGGAGGATCGTTTTGCCGAGACTCAATGCCGAAAAAGCAGCAGCAAAAGCCACCGCCAACATAACAGGCAGACCCAACCCGTTCAAAAGGTGATAAAGCATTTATATCTTTCCTTTCGTTTTGCTGATATCAATATCTGAAAGTGCTTCCGCCGATAAACTCTCTTATCAGCGAACGCTTGGGGATAAGTGCAGGATCGGCAGCTTCAAGCTCGCAAAGCAGCTCCGCAAGCTCCTCAAAGCGTTCAAACGCAGGGTATTCACCCTTGAGAGCCTTGAAATCCTCCAAAATAAACTTTTCATACACATTGACCTCGTAGCCGATAAACGAATCAATATTATACAATGCGTTTTTCTTGTATGGCATTATATAAAGATTTTCGCCGCGTTCAACGCTGTCGAACATATCAAGGCTGCCCGAAAACCCGCGCCCCCTGTAGAGCTTATCTCTTATAAGTCTTCTCAGCAGTCTTATGCGGGAAGGGTGAATAATATTGCCGCTCGCCGTCTGAAGCCTTGTTCTGACGCTGATATATACTCCGCTCGCATAGTCCGACGCCTTGCCGGTCACCATCGGATTAAGCGCATGGATACCCTCCAGAATAACAAGCTCGCCCTTTTTTCGCACGAGCCTTCTTTTCTTATCCGTTCGCTTCTGAGAAGCAAAGTCGAAGTGCGGGATATCGACCGGCTCGCAGTTAGCGATTCTTTCAAGATGTTCGTTCAACAGATCCATATCCACACGATAAGGCGATTCATAGTCAACGTTACCGTTTTCGTCTAAGATAGGCTCATCGCTGTGGAAGAAATACTCATCCATTGAGATGGTATGAGTTTCATTACCCCAGCCGTCCAAAAGCTCCTCCAGCCTTAGCGCCGAAGTTGTTTTTCCGCTTCCGGACGGACCTGAGAGCAGGATTATCGGCTTATCTTCAGCCGAATCCCTGATTCCCTGAGCCACCCGCAAGATCCTGTCCGCATATTTTTTCTCGCATTTTTCGACATATTCGGCAGCGTTTTCTCTGAGCTGCCTGTTGATCTCCCTTGTTTCTATGATCTTCACGCACTCCACCTGTTTCCCGGCTTATTCAAACTTATTGCAAATATCATTGATGTTGTCTGCAAGCTTACCCAGATCCTTATTGGTTCTTCCCTCGCTTATTTTGATGAGCTTGGTCAGTCTGTCAAGCGCGGCAAGAAGTCTGTTATATACCGACTTCTGTTTGTTCCGAGCCTGCTGCTTCCTTTCCGCTTCGACGGGCGGTGCGATCTCAAGAAACTCGCCTGAGACCGGATCAAACTCTGTTCCGCTGAAGGGAGCGAAGGTTTTTACGCCGAGCCTATCGGAAACAGTTTTCGCAAAGCTCTCGGCGCACGCAGCATCTCCGTGATTAATAAAATACATTTTGGGCTTATTCTCAAAAGCGCTCGCCCATCTGAGCAGTCCGTCCATGTCGGCATGACCGCTGACGCCCTCAAGCCTTTCTATACGCGCCCTGACCTGAATCTCTTCGCCGAAGATCCTGACCTTTTTCGCACCCTCGATAATGCTTCGTCCCAAAGTATTGTATGCTTGATAGCCTGCAAACATTACTGTGCATTCCTCACGCCAGAGATTATGCTTCAGGTGATGCTTGATACGCCCTGCCTCACACATTCCGCTGGCTGAGATAATGATCTTCGGTTCCTTATCAAAATTGATAGCCTTTGATTCGTCGGAGGTTACAGCAACGTTAAGTCCGCTGAAAGCGAGCGGATCAACGCCGCTGCCGACATATTCTATAGCTTCCTCATCGAAGCAGTTTTCCTTATTCATCTGAAATACCTTTGTAGCCTCGATAGCGAGCGGGCTGTCTATCCACACCTTAAAGTTTTGCTTTTCGACAAGCCCTCTGTCCTTTATTTTCTTGATGAAATAAAGCATTTCCTGGGTTCTGCCGACGGCAAATGCGGGAATTACAAGATTTCCGCCCTTGGCAAAGGTTTCGTTGATAACATCGGCAAGGCGCTGCTCATAATCGACAGGCGGATTATGGAGTCTGTCGCCGTAGGTCGATTCCATAACAACATAATCGGCCTCTTTGATATAGCTGGGGTCGCGGATAAGCGGCTGGTTGACATTTCCGATATCCCCCGAAAATACGATTTTCTCAGTAACATCGCCCTCGGTCAGCCAAAGCTCTATCGAAGCAGAACCGAGCAGATGTCCCGCATCGACAAAGCGCACAGCTATGCCCTCGGCAATCTCTACCCTTTGGTCATACGGCTGCGGACTGAAAAGCTTTATAGTGTTCTCGGCGTCTGCGATAGTGTAGACCGGCGGAATCTCCTCCTTGCCGCTGCGCTTGTTTTTGCGGTTTTTCCACGAAGCCTCAAACTCCTGAATATGTGCCGAATCGCGCAGCATTATTGAGCAGAGGTTTGCTGTCGCTTTTGTCGTGTATATTTTTCCGCCAAATCCGCCAGCAGTCAGCTGCGGCAGCATTCCGGAATGGTCGATATGTGCATGAGTCAGAAAGACAAAATCTATCTGCGACGGCAGGCAGGGCAGCTTCACGTTCTCGTAAGTATCCAAACCCTGCTCCATTCCGAAATCGACAATAAACCTCTTTCCGGCAGCCTCCAGATAAGTACAGCTTCCGGTCACCTCACGACAGGCGCCAATAAACAACATTTTCATATATCCGCATCTCCTTAAGTTTTCTAATGCATACCCTATTAATTTTACAATATTTTGCTCTGTATGTCAATACAAAACGCAGCAGTTATGCCTTATAAAACTATAAAACAGCAATGAAAATCCGCCCTCCCCGAAAAGTCGGGAAAGGCGGAAGCATTATTATACGAGTATGTAATTACTCAGCCTTGGGAGCGCTAACGGGGCAGGTTGCCGCGCAAGCACCGCAATCGAGGCAGGCATCAGCGTTAATCTCGTACTTTCCATCACCCTCAGAGATAGCTCCTACAGGGCATTCGGCAGCGCAGGCGCCGCAGGAAATGCAATCGTCAGAAATCTTGTAAGCCATGTTGAATGACCTCCTTTTGAAATATTGCGGATCTCTCCACACTTATATGATAGCACAATTTCAGAAAAAAGCAAGCCTTTTTCGACAAATTTTTATTGGCAGGTTTTTTTGAAACTTATGCATCACATCATTTTAGGGCAAATTAGTTCAGATCGCTCTCCTCGAGCAGCTTGAAGCCCTTTTCAATGAGGACCGAGCTTGTAAAATCATTGTCATCGACACGCAGCATAACGTATGCCTTGCCGTCCTCACGCGTAATGAAGGAATACATATACTCAACGCCGATATTGTTCTCATAAAGCGTTTCCATAACGCTTGCAAGTCCGCCGGGCTTATCCTCAAGCGCTGCCGCAACGACCTTTGTGGCGCGGGCAGAAAATCCGGCATTACTCAACACGCTCATACACTTATCGGCATCATTTACGACCACTCTGAGAATGCCGAAATCGGTGGTATCCGCAAGCGACATGGCGCGGATATCTATGCCGTTGTCACCGAGGAGTCTTGTCACTGCGGAAATCCTTCCCGGGCGGTTTTCCATAAATATCGAAATCTGCTTTACTGACATATAGATCATTCCTTTCTTTTGAGTGCTTAAACGAGCTTGCGCCTGTCGATAACTCTCTGCGCCTTGCCCTCGCTTCTGGGAATGCTGTTAGGCTCGACAAGTCTGATCTTTGCTCTTATGCCGAGCATACTGTGAATATCCTCGCCGATCTTCTTCTCGACCGCTTCAACGCTCTTGATCGTATCCGAGAACATTTCATCGGTAAGCTCTACCTGGATCTCAAAGGTATCCGTATTGTTGACCCTGTCAACAACGATCTGATAGTTCGGCGATGCATTAGACATCTTGAGAAGCACGCTTTCGATCTGCGACGGGAATACGTTTACGCCCTTGATAATGAGCATATCGTCGCTTCTTCCCATCGGCTTAGTCATTTTTACAAGCGTTCTGCCGCATGAGCATTTTTCTCTTGTCAAAATGCAGATATCTCTTGTTCTGTAGCGGAGAAGCGGGAACGCTTCCTTGGTGATGCTTGTGAAAACAAGCTCGCCCTTTGAGCCTTCGGGAAGGACCTCGCCTGTATCGGGGTCTATGATCTCGGCGATGAAGTGATCCTCGTTGATATGCATACCCGTCTGCTCCTCACACTCAAAGGATACGCCGGGGCCGCTTGTTTCGGTCAGACCATAGATATCGTAAGCCTTGATACCGAGCAGTCTTTCGATCTCATGACGCATTTCCTCTGTCCAAGGCTCCGCGCCGAAGATGCCGGCTTTAAGCTTTATATCATCAGGTCCATAGCCCATTTTATGCAGAGATTCACCTATGTATGCAGCATATGACGGTGTGCAGCAAAGAATAGTTGAGCCAAGGTCCATCATAAACTGGATCTGTCTTTCCGTATTGCCTGATGACATAGGCAATGTCAGACAGCCGACCTTATGTGAGCCTCCGTTAAGTCCCGGGCCGCCGGTGAACAGGCCGTAGCCGTAGCAGACCTGACAAACGTCCTCATTTGTTCCGCCCGCAGCAACGATAGCTCTGGCACAGCAGTCCTCCCAGATATCAAGGTCCTTCTGAGTGTAAAATGCAACCACTCTCTTGCCTGTCGTTCCGCTCGTTGACTGTATTCTTACGCAGTCGGCAAGAGGCTTTGCAAGCAGTCCGTAGGGGTAGGCATCACGCAGATCGGCCTTCGTAAGGAAAGGCAGCTTATGCAGATCCTCGATACCCTTGATGTCCTCCGGAGTGACGCCCTTCTCTTCCATAAGCTTCCTGTAGTACGGCACGTTGTCCCAAACGTGCTTGACCTGAGCGACGAGCCTTTCGCTCTGAAGCTTAACCATTTGCTCTCGGGGCATACACTCGATTTCTTCGTTCCAATATCTTCCCATTGGAATCTCCTCCTTATATAAATTTAGAATTTATAGATCTCAAGGTGATATTAAACTACTTCCGCAGACGGGTCATACAAAAACATATGTCGCCGGCTTATACATTATCTCCTCTGCGCCGGTTGCCGACAGAGAACATATTGCACAGAAACTGCTTTCCCGTTGCGGTCTTGAAGCCCTGATTAAGCTCCTCGACTATGCTCTCCTTGTCGAACCTTTTTTCAAATGCTGTCACCAAAAAATCCGCTTCCGCAAAAATCTGTCTTTCAGCTGCAAGCTCATCGGCAGTATCGGCAGGCTTTGAAATGATCTTGTGGACCTTTGCTATCAGTTCTCTGCAACAGCCCAGATTGAGCAACAGCATATCGGCATAAGTCGCACCGTCGGCAGAGCCTGCCGCCAGCTCACCAACTATCGCAGCGGTTTCGATCGTTTCCCGGGCACTGTCGGAAACACCCTCCTCCAATGCTATTGCTCTGGCAAAGCTATAGAGCTTCATCATACGGTTTATACTTTCCGGATTGCCCGCGTTATGCTGGATCATAAGCGCCATCAGCGCTGAAATATCTGACACAGGACTTTTCCCTCCTTGCGGCGCTCTGGTCCTTTTTCAACACAAACATACTGTCAAGAAGCAGCTCGCCTGTCTTAATTTTAAAATATCTTGTCTGTAAATGCGAATATTGCATCTTAGGAACGGCTGTCATTAAAGACACTGCCGAAAGCTCTGCCTCCGACAGGCTATGCCGATCCGTTTTTTCAACACCCACATAGGTGTTATGATAGACCTCAGGCGGCTTCTCTGCCGAGAGCAAACGCCTTTTTGTTAAGCTCCAGAAACTTGGACGGAACGCACTGCTCCAAAGCGTCCAGCCAGCTTTTTTCATCAAAATCCATTTTGGTGGAAACAAGGCCCATCAGAACGACGTTAGACGCCTTGGCACTTCCCGCCTTCAGTGCAATATCAAGTGCGTCGGCAGACAAAACGCTGACTCCCTGCGATTTCAGCTTGCCGATAATATCCTCCGGGTACTTGGCTGCCCCCTGAATAACAGGCATCGGGTCTATCTGCTGAGTCGAGGTGACAATATGTCCTCCCTTTTTGAGGAAAGGCAGCCATCTTGCAGCCTCAAGAGCCTCAAAGCTGATAATTATATCCGCCTCTCCCTTTTCAATGACCGGCGAATACACCTTATCGCCGTACTTGACGTATGTAACGACCGAGCCGCCGCGCTGACTCATTCCGTGTACCTCGCTGACCTTAACATCATATCCCTGAGCGAGAAGCACGTTTCCTATAATTCTCGAAGCGAGCAGCGATCCCTGACCGCCGACGCCCACTATCATAATTGACTTAGTGTCCATTTCTATTCCCCCTTAATCCGCATAGATACAGCCCAGCTTACACATATCGGTGCAGATACCGCAGCCGACGCACTGTGTGCTGTCGATAACACACTTTCCGTTATGTATCGAAATCGCCGGGCAGCCGATCTTAAGGCACATCTTGCAGCCGACACACTTGTCGGCATTGACCTTCAGCGGAGCCTTATGCTTTACATATTTCAGAAGGGCGCAGGGTCTGCGTGAGATGATAACAGAAGCCTCGTCGGCGGCCAGCTCCTCTTTGATAGCCTCCTCGCACTGCTTCATATTATAGGGGTCGACCACTCTGACACGTCTGATGCCGAGAGCCTTGCAAAGAGCCTCCAGATCGACCGCATACGCAGGATCGCCCTTCAGGTTCTTTCCTGTGGTCGGGTTCTGCTGATGACCTGTCATACCCGTTATAGAGTTATCCAGGATAATAACGGTCGAATTGGAATCATTGTATGCGATGTTGACAAAACCCGTCATGCCGCTGTGCATAAACGTTGAATCGCCTATGACCGCCACGCTGTTATGCTCTGCCTGCGCGCCTCTTGCCTTATTAAAGCCGTGCAGCGCCGAAACGGAGGCACCCATACAGATGGTCGTGTCCATTGCGGAAAGCGGAGCCGCAGCACCCAGCGTGTAGCAGCCGATGTCGCCCGTAACGGTAACTCCGAGCTTATGCAGGCAGTAAAACAATCCTCTGTGGGGGCAGCCGGCGCACATGACCGGCGGACGCACGGGGACATCCTCCGAGAAGTTATCGAACTCGGCTTTTTTGCCGAGGATCTTTTCGGCGATGATAGTCTGAGAAAGCTCACCTATCCTGCTGAATATATCCTAGCCTATGACATTAAGTCCCAGCGACTTGCAGTGTTTTTCGATAACATCGTCAAGCTCCTCGATAACATAGACCTTGTCAAACTTAGCGGCAAAGTCAATGATTATTTGGTCAGGCAGAGGATTTACCAAACCGAGCTTGAGGTAGGAAGCTTTATTGCCGAGCGCCTCTTTCGCATAATTATAAGCAATTCCGCTTGTTATAACGCCGAATTGTGCTCCCTCGTTCATTTCAACGCGGTTAAACGGGCAGTCGTTTCCGTACCTGACCGCTTCATCAATACGCTTTTCGACACTTACATGAAGCTTTCTTGCGTTTGCGGGCAGTGTAACAAATTTTGCCGCATTCTTTACATAATCCTTAAGAGGAACATTCTCTCTGTCACAAAGCTCAACCGCCGACTGCGAGTGAGCCACTCTTGTTGACATTCTCACAATAACCGGAGTATCAAATCTCTCAGAGAGAGAAAAGCCGAGCTTGACAAATTCCTTGACTTCCCCGGAATCGGAAGGCTCGAGCATCAAAACCTTTGACGCTGCGGCATGGTGACGGGAATCCTGCTCATTCTGAGATGAATGCATTCCCGGATCGTCGGCAACACAAATGACCATTCCGCCCGTGACTCCCGTATAACCGGCAGTATAAAGCGGATCGGCGGCAACATTCAGTCCGACGTGTTTCATTCCGCAGAACGATCTCGCTCCGCCGATAGATGCGCCCAGCGCGACCTCCATTGCGACCTTTTCATTAGGCGCCCATTCGGCATAAATCTCATCGTATTTGGCGGCCTCCTCGGTCACCTCAGTCGAGGGTGTTCCCGGATAAGACGACGCGACGGTACAGCCCGCCTCATAAAGTCCGCGGGCAAACGCCTCGTTTCCGAGCATAAGCTTTTTCAAACAAATCAAATCCTTTCGGTATATATATTCGGTCTGTATTCAGCCGAGATCTTATATTCACTTTCAAAGCAAGCGTTATATGTTAAGGCAACACCGCATAATTATT
>DLOT01000058.1:10080-11364 GCA_002479715.1 Ruminococcus sp. UBA7477
GCAAGCAAGCGCCGACAAAGCTCGTGATGCGCTAATTGTGCAGTGTTGCCTTAAGTATATCACAATATTTTGCGTTTGAAAACCCCTTTTTTGAAAAAAATACACAAAACTTTATTTTTCGCGCCGTGCAGTTTCCCAAGGCAGCCGCTTAGCCGGACAAAACGGCTTATCAGAGATCCGTTCCGCGAGAAAACAGAGTCTGGACAGCCTGCTTCAGCGCTGAATTCTCTGCCCTTTCAAGCTCCGGATCGTCCTCAGCCACTTTTGACGCCGCTCTTTGGGCGTAGCGCATGACCTCCATATCCTCGGTCATATCGGCGATCTTCAGTCTTGGAAGGCCATGCTGACGAGAACCGAAAAACTCTCCGGGTCCGCGCAGCTTCAAATCCTCCTCGGATATCTTGAAGCCGTCGGAGGTATGAACAAGAGTTTCAAAGCGCGCCCTGCTCTCAGGGGTCATCTTATCGGTTATCAGAATGCAGTATGACTGCCATTCCCCCCTGCCGACCCTTCCGCGAAGCTGATGCAGCTGGGACAGCCCGAAGCGCTCCGCGTTCTCCACGACCATGACAGATGCGTTGGGAACATCTACACCGACCTCGACAACGGTAGTGGAAACAAGAATGTCAAGCTCGTGGCGCTCAAATGCTTTCATAATGCTGTCCTTTTCGGCGGGAGGCATTTTTCCGTGAAGTATTCCTATTCTGAAGCCTGCAAAATAATCATGAGCAATATCATCGGCATATTTTTTGACGGATTTCAGCTGCACAGCATCGCTTTCATCGATCATAGGACAAACGATATAGCACTGCCTTCCTTCTCCGAGCTGCTGCCTTACAAATCCAAAGGCTCTCGGTCGGATCTTTCCGGTCACTGCATAGGTTTTTATCGGTCTGCGTCCGTTTGGAAGCTCGTCCAGAAGAGAAATATCCATATCGCCGAAAACCATGAGCGCCAGAGTGCGCGGGATCGGAGTGGCAGACATGACCAGACGGTGAGGGTTTTCACCTTTTCGGGCAAGCTCTGCTCTTTGGTTGACGCCGAAGCGGTGCTGTTCATCTGTTATGACAAGCCCGAGCTTTTGAAAATCAACGCTTTTCTGGAAAAGTGCATGAGTTCCCACTGCGACGGCGCACTCTCCGCTCTCAAGCCTTTCCCTTACTTCGGCTTTTTGCTTTGAGGTCATCGAGCCTGTCAGCAGACAGACGCCTATCCCGAGCGGTTCAAGAAAGCCCGAAACAGTTTTATAATGCTGTACCGCCAAAATCTCGGTCGGCGCCATGA
>DLOT01000057.1:0-956 GCA_002479715.1 Ruminococcus sp. UBA7477
ATCTTTAAGTTCGGATTGATACGCTTCTTAACTCTTGAAATGGTCTGAACAAGCTGCGTCATTCCTTTTGCCGGTAAATACTGAGCCTGAACAGGAATAATAACGCTGTCTGCCGCAGATAGAGCATTGATTGTTACCATTCCGAGGGAAGGCATACAATCTATAAGGATATAGTCGTATTTGTCCTTCACTTCGCTGAGATAATTTCTCAATGCCGTCTCTCTGCTCATTGCGTTGACAAGGTTAAATTCCATTGCTGAAAGCTCAAGGTTTGCCGGAACAAGGTCAACACCTTCGTCGTGGTGCAGAATACCGACCGTAGGGTCATTCATCGTTTCGTTTAAGACATCTGTGAGTTTCGTTGCAAGCGTGATACCCAAGTTATCCGTATCCTGCCAGCCGAGACAAGTGGTTAAGTCGCCCTGCGGGTCTGCATCTATGAGCAACACTTTCTTTCCCTGCATTGCAAGACCGACACCGAGGTTTACCGTAGTGGTCGTCTTTCCAACTCCGCCTTTTTGATTGCATATAGCAATCGTTTTGCAGTTCGACACTTTGTGCGTCCTCCTTTCGTAAAATTCATAGCCATCGCAGTATGGCTATGTACTTGACCGGCTCATTTCCTAACCGGTCGGGCAATATTTGTTCTCAACACCCCTTGCCGAGCAAAAAGCTCACGGGAAGTCACTAAGGAACAGACTGCTAATCTGTATCATAGGAATTTCACCTCTGCNNCCGTAGAGAAGTATCATTATCTTTCTGACTGTCATCGCCGTAACAGGGGCAACCTATTACTTATACCGGGAGTTCTCGCTGTTCTACAATGCAGAAGTCACGGCGTACCCGATAAGGTGGCTAAAATCATCAGAATTAAAGTCTTAGTGAATGATTTATTCAGTTGTCAAAATACAAGTGAAAGAGCTGACCTTTTCGTGGTTCGGAATTAACCCCTTCAC
>DLOT01000057.1:973-1667 GCA_002479715.1 Ruminococcus sp. UBA7477
AAAATTTCTTGAAAAAATTTTTTTAGAAACAAAAAAAGCCGCCTATTTCCCTCGTAATAGAGGTCAATAGACGGCGGGTAGAATTATTCATAGTTTGTTGAATAAAACATATAATCAAAGACCGCTTACATCGTGTAGGCGGTCTCTTTTCATATTCAGATATATATGATTTTGAGCTTTCTTTTCTTGGCTGAAAGCACCTTGCAGAGAACATCGTCAACGCCGTCGGTGTATCTTCCTTGTGCTATCAGGTTGTTCTTCAAACGCATAAGTGATTGTATTACTCTGCTATATTCGTCATCATTAAGATAGATATGGAACTTTTCTTCTCTCATAATCTTTTCCTCCATTCATTGTATTTTGCTCTGATTACCGAAACATCTGCTTCGACATCAGAATAAATAAAGATATGTACGCTTTTGAAAACTGCTTTTACTCTGTCGGCATACTCCGCTTCCGTTTCGGTTGTCTTAAAAGGGAGCTTTACAAGTTTTATATTTCGCTGCTTGCATAGATGGCTTTTGAGAACCTCCATATGTTCTGAGCCGTTCGTAAATTCTATCGCCAGCTTTTCTGACGGAATGTAGGTTTCAAGTGGTATTCCTAATAGTTTATCCGAACCGAGCTGCACCTTTAATCCTTTTTGATTGGCGTAATAGGCGACAGCCAAGCCGGGGAACACGGAGCGATATTC
>DLOT01000057.1:1741-1932 GCA_002479715.1 Ruminococcus sp. UBA7477
ACTTGTGCCGGTAGCAGAGAGTTTTTTTCGTAATCCCATTCAGCAAGCAGTTTCCTGTCCGTTGTGGCTAAATCATTGTATCCTGCAAGAACCGCCCTGTCCGCACAAACCGGGCATACAGTTCCTTTTACACGAGCATTGATAACGGACTTCCACTCATTGCCACAGGTCTTACACTTCCACCAAACATT
>DLOT01000057.1:2033-2749 GCA_002479715.1 Ruminococcus sp. UBA7477
GAACGGGTTGAAATAAGAGTGTACCACTCGTTTCCGCAATCTTTGCATTTCCACCAAGCCTTACTGTTTGCAAAGGCTGTTACCATTGTAGGCAGCAACGGAAGATTTCTGTCAGACCATTCAGNNAGCAATATCGGGATACTGTGAAGCAAGGTCATTGAACCCTGCAAGGACTTTATTATGTGAGCAGTATGGACAGCCTGTGCCGTTTACCGTTCTGCTTTTAACGCTTGCTTCCCATTCGTGTCCGTGTTTACATTTCCAAATAATCTTCTTATGAGAAGCGACAGAAACCTCAGTAGGTTTTAATTCGTTCTTTTCAGACCACTCCTGAGCCAGCAGGGACTTCAATGTGGCTAAATCATTGATACCCTCTATTACTCTCGCTCCTGAGCATATCGGGCATTTCTCGCCCTTTGAGCGAGCTTTGACGCTCGTTTCCCACTCGTGTCCGCAAGCACCTTTCCACCACACTCTTTTATTTGAACCGAAGGTTATCTTATCCGGCGTCAGCGGTAANNAGCTCCGGGTGAACGCTTGCTAAACTGTTGCTCATAGTTCAACCACCCCTTCCTCTGTGATTATCCCCATTATATTGAGAAAAACGGGATTGGTGTAGTTTGCGATGTAGCCCGAAAACTATGAGAAATGAAAGAAGCTCCTGAAAAGCCGTAACTTCTCAGGAGCTGTGTGAAACTTAAAATTATGCGATTTTT
>DLOT01000057.1:2841-7928 GCA_002479715.1 Ruminococcus sp. UBA7477
GTTCGGTAAGGACTTCATTGTCGGGAACAAAAGCACATCACGGATAGCGGGAGAATCGGTCAGCAGCATAACAAGCCTGTCAATGCCGTAGCCTATGCCGCCTGTCGGGGGCATGCCGATCTCAAGCGCATGGAGAAAGTCTTCGTCTATCCGGTTGGCCTCCTCATCTCCCTGAGAAAGAAGCTTTTCCTGCTCGACAAAACGCTCCCGCTGGTCAACAGGGTCGTTAAGCTCGGAATAAGCATTGCATATTTCCCAGCCGTTGATAAACAGCTCGAAGCGCTCAACATAATCGGGATTGCCCGGCTTCTTTTTAGTCAGCGGCGAGATCTCTATCGGATGATCCATAATAAAGGTCGGCTGAACAAGATGCTCCTCAACAAACTCCTCAAAGAAAAGATTGAGAATATCTCCGCGCTTGTGGCGCTGCTCAAACTCAACATGATGCTCCTTTGCAGCTTCACGCGCCTGCTCTAAGCTCTCGATCTGATTAAAATCGACTCCCGAATACTTCTTGACCGCATCGACCATTGTCAGCCGTTCAAACGGCTTTGAAAGATCCAGAGTGAGATCGCCGTATTTTATCACTGCACTGCCGCAAACCTCAGTAGCCAGCATTCTCAGCATATCCTCGGTCAGATCCATCATTCCGTGATAGTCGGTGTAAGCCTGGTAAAGCTCCATCAGTGTAAACTCAGGGTTATGTCTGGCATCAACGCCCTCATTGCGGAAAACCCTGCCGATCTCATAGACCTTCTCCAAGCCTCCGACAATAAGCCTCTTTAGGTAAAGCTCTAGCGAGATCCTCAGCTTAACGTCCTCGTCCAGAGCATTATAATGCGTGTCAAAGGGTCTTGCAGCCGCACCGCCCGCGTTGGAAACGAGCATCGGTGTTTCGACCTCCATAAATCCCTTGCCGTCAAGATATCTCCTTATCGTCGAAATGATCTTTGAGCGCTTCACAAAGGTGTCGCGGACATCGGTATTGCAGATAAGGTCCGTATATCTCTGGCGATAGCGCATATCCTGATTTTTCAGTCCGTGCCACTTTTCAGGAAGCGGCGCCAGCGACTTTGAAAGCAGGGTGATCTTCTGTGCATGAAGCGAGATCTCTCCGCGCCTTGTTCTGAAAACAAAGCCCTCAACGCCGACGATATCGCCGATATCCCACTTTTTGAAGTCGGCAAAGGTATCCTCACCTATATCGTTCATTCTGACATAGATCTGGATCCTGCCGCTCGCATCAAGAAGGTCGATGAAGTTTGCCTTGCCCATATCGCGCCTGCTCATCATTCTTCCCGCGATCCTGACGGTCACACGGGATTCCTCGAGGGCGGTTTTCAGCGCCTCGGCGTCATCTCCGCACTTTGCAGAGATCTCGCCCTCCGTCTTTTCATAATCCTTTTTTGCCTGCGCGCAGCTTGTGCTGACATCAAACTTAGTGATCTCAAACGGGTTTTTGCCCGCTGCCTTAAGCTCGCTCAGCTTATCCATCCTGATCTTCTTGTAACTGCTTATTTCCTCGTCCGAAAGCTCCGCTTCCTCGGCGAGGAGATTGTTTTCTTCATTCACTTTTTGCACTGCTCCTTATCTTGTAACCTCTACGACCTCGAACTCCAAAATACCCATAGGCGTATTAACGTCGAAAATATCGCCGACTCTCTTATGCAAAACAGCCCTGCCTATAGGTGACTCATCGGAAATAACGTCATTGTCGGGGTCCGATTCGGTCGATGAACCGACCTTATAGGTTTCGGTTTCCCCGGTAGCCTTGTCTTTTATAACGACCGTTGAACCAACATTGACCTCGCCCTCCTCAATGTCATTTTCATCGAGGATGACCGCATTGTTAAGTATATTCTCGATCTTATCTACCTCGGCCGCAACCGCAGCCTGCTCGTCTTTTGCGGCGTCGTATTCGGCGTTTTCCGAAAGGTCTCCGAAGGAACGCGCTTCCTTCAGCTTTTCGGCAACCTCGCGCTCTCTGACGGTCTTTAGATATTCCAGCTGCTCCTGCATCTTCTGATAAGCTTCTTTGGTAAAGGTCTTTTTATTGTTTGACATAATGCCGCACTCCTTATAATAATTATTCTCAGGCAGATTTACTTTCTGTAGCAAGGCATTCTGTTTTCAGAAGCCTGCTTTCCGAACGAATCCTCGATCGGCATGAATACCAGATGCATTCCTCTTGTATACGGCTCGACGATCTTTGCAACAGCGCCGTATATCTCTTTTCTCTGCTCTGCGTTTTCCGAATTTTCATCAACAACAAATGCCAGACTTTTTGCACCGTTCTGTCTTTCCATAACCAAAACGAACATCTGATTTACTCTTCCGTCGGCGTCAAGACCGTCTCTTACAGCGTCGATAAACCCTTCCGGATACTGCGGCGGTGTGGAAAGCTTGACCTGCTCGTTTTTCTTGGGTGTAAAAAACTCGGCTTCGGCCATGTTTTTAATGATCCCCTTCGGAACGGCAAAATTATTTGAAAATGCGTCGATAACTATTCCGTCAAGATCACAATCGGGCTTTGTAAACGCCGAATAAATTGTGATAATGTCCATCAGAATATACTGATTGGTCGAGATAGTAGAGTTGCCCTTTGTCACCTCGGCAGGAGATGTGAACACAGCCATATACTTTTTGCCGGCTTTGTTTGTCAGAACATTAAAGCTGAAGCTTTTCTTGTTTTCAAGTGATATTTTTCCGTCGTCACCCTCAACAGCCTCGGTGTTTTCAACGATCGAAGCGGGAACGATAAACTTGCTCGTCTGAATAAGGCGAGCCGCCTTGTTAAAGTTTTCGGGTGAGTGGTCCTTCTTAACTTCCGAAATTGCGAATACCAGCCCGGTATTGTCGATGTGGATCTTCTTCTTTTCTTCCGCCATGATAAAATTTCCTTTCAATATTAAATTAACTCTGTCGGTTTACGGATCAATAAGCCTTGCCCCAAAGCACCATACATTTTGCGGGCTTTCCGCAGCATACGCATTTGTCTGAAAGCTCATGCTGCTGCGTCGGGATACATCTCGAGCCGACGCCCGTCAGCTCCTTGACCTTGTCCTCACACTCCTCGTCGCCGCACCACATTGCCTCAACGAAGCCGTCACCCTTCTCATTGAGCGCCCTGGTGATCTCATCAAGGCTTGTACAGCGATAGGTCCTGTTTGTGCGGTTTTCCAAAGCCTTTGCAAACATTACCTCCGGTATTGTCTTTTCAATAGCTTCCTTAACGGCGGCAACAAGCTTTTCATACATATTCTCAGTCGATACGGCGGTTTTCTCGCCGTTGTATCTCATTGCTATCATGCACTGACCGTTCTCTATATCCTTAGGACCGATCTCGACCCTCAGAGGAACACCCTTCATCTCATACTCTGCAAATTTCCATCCGGGAGAGTTGTCGCTGTCATCAAGCTTAACTCTCAAGCCGCTGGCCTTTAGCTTCTCATATATCTCGTTAGCCTTGTCCAAAACGCCCTCTTTATGCTGTGCGATAGGAACGATAACGACCTGAACGGGGGCTACAGCAGGCGGCAAAACGAGTCCGTTGTTATCACCGTGAGTCATAATCACCGCACCGATAAGACGGGTCGTCATTCCCCACGAGGTCTGATGCGGATATTTCAATTTATTGTCCTTATCGGTGAACTGAATGTCGAAAGCCTTTGCAAAACCGTCACCGAAGTAGTGCGAGGTTCCTGCCTGAAGCGCCTTGCCGTCGTGCATAAGCGCCTCGATAGCATAGGTCGAAACAGCGCCCGCAAACTTGTCGCTCTCAGTCTTTTTGCCCTTAACAACAGGCATTGCAAGATATTTCTCGCAAAACTCCGCGTAAACGTTCAGCATACGCTCGGTTTCCTCGACCGCCTNNCTCATCGGCTGTTGCGTGTATGGTGTGGCCCTCTTGCCAGAGGAACTCTCTTGAGCGCAGGAAGGGTCTGGTGGTTTTTTCCCATCTTACGACCGAGACCCACTGATTATAGAGCTTAGGCAGATCCCTGTAGGAATGAACAATATTCGCATAATGCTCACAGAAAAGGGTCTCAGAGGTCGGGCGGACACAAAGACGTTCCTCAAGCTTTTCGCTGCCGCCGTGAGTGACCCATGCACACTCCGGTGCAAAGCCCTCAACATGATCCTGCTCTTTCAAAAGCAGGCTCTCGGGAATAAACATAGGCATACAAACATTCTCATGACCGGTCGCCTTGAACATTCCGTCGAGAATACGCTGAATATTCTCCCAGATCGCATAACCGTAGGGCCTTATGACCATACATCCCTTAACGCTCGTATACTCGACAAGCTCCGCTTTTTTGCAGATATCGGTATACCATTGAGCGAAATCCTCATCCATTGAGGTTATCGCTTCAACCATCTTTCCGTTGTTTTTTGCCATTTCGTTTTTCAACTCCGTATATGTCAGTATTGTATATTTTGTAGTTGGGATCGAAATTCTCGTCCCTGTCAGCTTCAAAAATGCTGTGGAGCCCGTCATCCGGCGGCGGCTCCGGGGGCTTTCTGTGAGCGTCGATAAACCTTGCCATATAGGGCGTCAGCACCGCCGCAAGAGCGATCAGAGCCATAACGAGCAATGCTTTCCAGGCAAACGACCACAGCACCGAAAGCGCTGTTCTTTCAAAAGCCGTTATCATTTTTCGATCTTGGACTTGCCGCCCATATACATTCTCAGCGGCTCAGGAATATTAATGCTGCCGTCGGCATTGAGATTGTTTTCAAGGAATGCGATAAGCATTCTCGGCGGTGCAACGACCGTGTTGTTAAGAGTATGGGCGAGATACTTTTCGCCGTTTTCTCCCTTTACCCTGATACCCAAACGCCTTGCCTGAGCGTCGCCGAGATTAGAGCAGGAGCCGACCTCAAAATACTTTTTCTGTCTTGGCGACCACGCCTCAACGTCAAGGCTCTTGACCTTCAGATCAGCCAGATCTCCCGAGCAGCATTCCAGTGTTCGGACGGGAATATCGAGCGTGCGGAAAAAGTCAACGGTGTTTTGCCAAAGCTTGTCGAACCACATAGGCGATTCCTCGGGCTTGCAGACAACTATCATTTCCTGCTTTTCAAAC
>DLOT01000033.1 GCA_002479715.1 Ruminococcus sp. UBA7477
AAAAAAAAAACGCCGCCGAGGGCAGCTGACCCCCGGCGGATATTTCTGATCCGGTTTTACATAAGACTCTTATAAAGTCCGACGATCTCTCCGACACTCGTATCTCTCGGATTTCCGGGACGGCAGGCGTCGGCATAGGCGCTCTCGGCAAGGAAGTCAACATCTTCCTCTTTAAGAATGCCTTTAAGATCTGCCGGTATTCCCACATCGGCACTTAGCTGCTTGACCGCGGCGATAGTGGCGTCTGCGGCCTGTTCGTCGTCCATCATATCTATACCGGCAACGCACATTGCCTTGCCGATCGCACGGTAACGCTTTCCTGCAACTGTCTTATTATATTCAAGACCGGTGGGCAGAATGATGGCGCAGGCGACACCGTGAGGAGTATCATAGAGCGCTGAGAGTCCGTGAGCCATAGAGTGGACTATGCCGAGTCCGACATTTGAAAAGCCCATTCCGGCAATATACTGACCGAGCGCCATTCCCTCTCTGCCGTCGGGGTCATTCGCAACGGCGGCGCGGAGATTTGCAGAGATCAGTCTGATAGCCTCAAGGTGGAACATATCGGAAATGGTGCAGGCGCCCTTGGTGATATATCCCTCGATGGCGTGGGTAAGAGCGTCCATACCGGTTGCGGCAGTCAAACTCTTAGGCATTGACGCCATCATATCGGGGTCAACGACCGCTATCTCGGGAATATCGTTTGTGTCTACGCAAACGAATTTACGCTTTTTCTCAACATCCGTGATAACATAGTTTATGGTTACCTCTGCGGCTGTTCCGGCTGTTGTCGCAACAGCAATTGTAAAGACAGCGTGCTTTTTGGTGGGAGCAACTCCCTCAAGCGAACGAACGTCTGCAAACTCGGGGTTATTTACAATAATTCCTATTGCCTTGGCTGTATCCATGACCGAGCCGCCGCCTATCGCAATGATGCTGTCGGCACCCGATGCTTTGAAAGCCTCTACTCCGCTCTGAACGTTTTCTATTGTAGGATTAGCCTTGATGTCGTCAAAAACATCATATGCAAATCCTGCCTTGTCCAAAAGCCCGGTAACCTTCGCCGATACTCCGAACTTAACGAGATCGGCATCGGTGCAGACCAGCGCCTTCTGATATCCTCTGGCGTTCAGCTCGGGAACGATATTCTCTATCGCCCCGTGACCGTGGTATGAAATTGTGTTGAGAACGATACGACTTGCCATAATAATCAGGCTCCTTTGTGTTTTAATTTGAAACGGTGATAATTCACAATTTCTGATAATAAGCATAACATATTTTTGTTTAAATTTCAAGAGCGCATTTTGATTTTTTACAAGATCTTCACAAAAAAGACCCCCTGTCGCGCAGGAGGTCTTTTATCTTAAACGTAGCTTTCTTCCTTTGGCTCTTTGATCTTGCGCTTTTTATATACCTTTTCCAGACGCATCCTGCTGCGAAGCTCTTTTGCCGTTACCGCTCTGAATAACGCAAACAGCACGAGCATCACGGCTAGTATCACNNTTCCTGCTTTCAAAATTCTCATACTCAAGTGAGATGGTCACGATTTTCACAATAAATGCGGCAATCACGAAAATGAAGTAAACGATCCCCTTGATAAAACCCTTCGGCGAATTTCCGGTATAAAAAGCTGTGTTCATAACACCGGTGCTGATAAAGCCGCAGACGCCGATATGCACCAGAATCGCGATAAACAGGGTCGCGCCGGCATAAGCCGGTATTCTGAGAGCCATACCCGAAGCTANNGAAGCCGCCAGAAAGATCACATCCATGATGAATGTAGCTGCCAGACTTATATCCACAGTGATCGACATGACCTGCGGCAGCTTTGCGGCTTCAATGGGCATAGACAAGATAAGCTTGTAATCCCGGATGATCGCCGATATCATAAAATACGGCATCATGATAGACAGGACTGAAAATCCTATAAAAAAGCCGGAGAGATAATCCAGAGTTTCGTATTCGGTAAACAGATCCTCAAAGCATAGAAAGAACATACCTAAAGCGTTGACGGATATCATTCCGAGCAGTATACTTCCGATATCCGAGATCTTCCATATATCGTTAATAATTTTATAAAGCTTGCTCATAAACCTTCTCCTTAATCAAACCACGCAGCGAAAGTCAGCTTTTTCTCATAAACGAGCTTCTCACGCAGCAGGATAAACACGGCGACTGCGACAGTAAGAACGATCGCCGGTATTCCCGCCAGCGCCTTCAAAATGCCGACGCCGTTGCACCATTGATAAAAGCCCGAAAACATGAACGACCCCATGAAAACAGCATATAATACCCAAAATACGATCGTTCTTATTCTCTCTGTTTTTTCAGTAGATTTATATACGCCGAAACATAGCACAGAAAAAATAACCAGAGCCGCAAGAGATATAAGTGTCGCCAGTCCGACGATACCCAGCAAGGACTGAAATCCTTCAACTATCATCGCAAGGACATTGAGTACAACGTTAAACGTCACAACCGGCAGAACAGTCCAGATCATAAAACTGCGGAATGAGGTTTTATGGACCGTCTTTCTCGTCAGCGGCATTGTGCTGTAAAGGATTCCGAATGACGGGCATCCGTTTAAAACGCCGCGCGATTTCTTGAGTCTGCTGACCACAAGCTCGGTATAGTTCATCATACCGTTGCCGAGAGCAAAGAACACCAGACAAACACACATACCCATAATGCCGCTGCCGTCCTCATCCTCAAAAAAGTCTTTATCAAAATAAGAAGAAACTATCCCAAAAATTATTAAAGCTATCAGACCCACAAATATAACTCTTACTACAACTATCCAGAATCTCGACCACAAATCAGTAATAAGCTTCTGAAAGCGCTTTTCCTCGGAGAGCGAAGGATCATACTCGATCTGCTTCTTTTCTTTAGCCATTGTTTTCACCCTCTTTGTCAAGATCGACCGTATCGCTTCTGTGCCCCCAGATGCTGAAGGTCAGCAGGTTTTCGATATTGGGAGTTCTTACATCGACATTACCGAACAGCGGTATATCTTTTCTCTCAATAAGAGCCTCATAGCTCGCTGCTCCCCTGCGAACGCCGACAGCGCGGGATATAGCCTTTTCGTTTATGCCGCTCATGCCGCCGCTTATCACGGCGTACTTATCCTCGATAAGGTCGATAGCCATGCTCTCGGTGACCTTGCCGTTGATAAGGATCGTTATGTAATCGGCTATCTTGTCGAGGTCGCCCGTTATGTGTGTTGAAAAAAGCACCGAGGTGTTACCGTCCGAAACTATATCCCGCAGGATATCGAGCACCTCTATTCTCGCAACAGGATCAAGTCCGCTTGTCGGCTCATCGAGAAGCAGTATATCCGGATGATGAGCGAGCGTAAGGGCTATCATAGCCTTTGTTTTCATTCCCTTTGAATATGTGGAAAAAGGCTTTTTGGGCGGAAGCTCCCACTGTCTTGCGTATTTTTCAAACAGCGCCTGATCCCAGTTCTCATACATTCTCGCAAAAAGCTTTGCGTATTTCTTGATATTCGATGTCACTACAAGATAATCGTCGTCCGAAACATATCCGATGTGCTTCTTGACCTCGACCTCGTTCTCGGCATTATCCATACCGAACACCCTGATACTTCCCGAGGTCTTGGCGATCGCGTTCATGATAAGGCGGATTATCGTCGTTTTTCCTGCGCCGTTCTGACCGACAAGCCCCATAACACTTCCCTTTTCCAATCTGAACGAAACATTGTCGAGCTTAAATCCGTCAAACTCCTTGGTAAGTCCCTCAATCTCTATAGCAAAATCACTCATCTTTTTTTCCTCCGTATACCTTTTCAATGATCTTTTCCAAAGTCTCCTTGTCGACGCCTATCCTCATCGACTCCTCTGTCAGCTTTTCATATTCCTCCAGCATCTCTATTCTCCTTGCATCCTGAATTTGTGTCAGCTTATCTGTTTTAACAAAAGTTCCCTTGCCCGAAACCGTATAGATAAATCCCTCATGCTCAAGATCAATATAGGCGCGCTTGGTGGTTATCGCGCTGACGTTCAGATCCTTAGCCAGCTGCCTGACACTCGGAAGAATGTCGTTGTTTTTCAGTTCTCCCTCAAATATTGCCTTTTTTATTCCGTCCTCGATCTGCTCATACATAGGCTTATCGCTTATCGGGCTGATAATTATATTCAATCCTTCAACCTCCTCTCGGGATTGCTCTGCCGCCGTCCGTCCGGATCGGCGTTCTGTGTATATCTGATATATACAGTATATCAAGTCTATGCAGTGTTGTCAACACACACGCTTCACAAATTCACACTATATTTCGCACAGGTTATTGACTAATATGCACAAAAAGCCCCGCCTCAGCAAAGCCGAAGCGGGGTCAGGTGTGTATATTATGTTATTACTCGGGGATAGTTACGGTGAAGTTTACCGTCAGCTTGGTAAAGCTGCCCTTTATGTTGTAAGGAGTCGCCGTTGCATTTGAAAGATCTCCGTCAACTGTCCTTGCGCCATCGGGAACACTGCTCACCCAAGCGTTGTAAAGATTGACTCTGGTGCATTTGCCGTCATCAGAGTTGGTATAAGCGGTTCCGCTCGCCTCAACGGGAGTTCCGTCGATCTCAACCGAGTCGATAGTGATTATCATTCCCGGGAACAGCTTTTCGCCGTTAGAAACGCCGAGTGCCGAGAATGCAACGCCCTTGGGCTTTGTGCAGTCAGAGCAGTCAATGCTTACGCTGTACTTACCCGCGCCCTCGATAACAACATTGTTTGCTATCAGACCGTCGGTCTTGGCAGTCGGATCGTAAACGTCGCCCACACTGTATGATACATTATAATCGGCGCTCTGATACATGATCCAGGCTATCGCCTTATCGTCGGCAGCAGGGATACCGACGCCCTCGTTTGCCCTGTCAAGAGCCGCCTGATACTCCGCGTCCATCTGAGTTTTTGCATTCTGCTTTATCTCTTCGTCGGAAAGCTTGCTCTGAGCCGCATAGCTTCTGTCGAGATAGAGCTTTGCAAGCGATTCGTCCTTCATTTTAAGCTCTCGTCTGATATAGAAGCCGCTGCAATCCCACAGCATCGGGCAGAAGTTGTAGTAGTCACAGTTATCGAGGAAGTTGTTAGTCCAACGCTCGATATCTCCCTTATAGCTTCCGTCCTTTTTGGGCAGGACACCGTATTCTCCGATTATAACGCCGTAGCCCTGCTCGGTGAACTTCGAGAGCATCTCCATACAGCTGTTCATTTCCTCAAAGTCCTGCTTTGAGCCCCACTGGTCTAGGCTGTCAACACCGCAGTAATCCCATGGGGTATAGTAATGTACAGAAAGTATAAGCTTGTTCGGTATGGTATCGGTCGGCATTTTGAACTTATTGTTGCAGGTCATCGTTATGTCGGTATTATATCCGGCGATCAGCAGAAAGCGCTTGTCGTTGTTTCCGCCCGATGCTCTGATAAGGTCAACAAATGTCTGATTGATCTTATTGGTCATCTCATAGCATTCGCTCTTGCTCAATGAGCCCGAGTCCTGTGCAACATCCTTATCGTTGAGTCTGTCGCCCAACTCCTCGTTTGCCGATTCAAATATAAGCTTATCCGAGTAGTCTTTGAATCTCTCGGCGATCTGCGACCACATGGATTTATACATTTCCATTGCCGCCTCGCGGGTCTCCTCTGTTGCCGAGCCGAACATTCCCCACCAAGAGCCGTCCCAGTGATCGTTTATGATAACATACATATCCGCATTGATAGCATAGTTGACGATCTCCTCAACTCTGTCCAGATACGCAGGATCTATAGTGTAGTCGCCGTCCTCATAAAAGCTCATCGCATTTGTCCATGCCACGGGAACTCTGATCGAATCGAAGCCCNNTTGCCTCTTTCATTCCCGTTATCATTTCCTGAGTGGTCGTCGGCTGACCCCAGGCATTCTCGCTCTCCTCCGGCCATATGTCAGTCTTTCCGTAGCTGTGTGTGTAGGCCTCCATGGTATTGCCGAGATTGATGCCGTTGCCCATCAGTTTTGTGACCTCAAGAGCCGTCATTTCCTCATTGACGCTTCCGTCATCGTTTGAAGGGATCTCGTTGCTGCTGTCGCCGTCCGCAGAGCTTGAAGCGCCGTCCGACGATCCGC
>DLOT01000080.1 GCA_002479715.1 Ruminococcus sp. UBA7477
TCTAGCCTTCAGCTCGGTGGATATAAGCGGCAGACCCTTTCTCAGGTTCGACGCTGACTTTCCGCAGGAGAGGTGCGGCGATTTCGATCTTTGCATGACCGAAGAGTTTTTCCGCGCGCTTTGCTTTAATGCAGGTCTGACCCTCCATCTCAGAGCCGAATACGGAAATAACAGCCACCACATCTGCGAGGCGCTTTTCAAGGCGTTTGCCCATTCGNNTCGACCAAGGGGGCGCTGTGATGATAGCGATAGTTGACTACAACGCCGGCAATATTTTTTCTGTCAGGAATGCGCTCGAATTTCTCGGTATAGATTGCTTGATAACCGACAGCAGACAAAAGCTTGAAGACGCCGACGGCATTATCCTGCCGGGGGTGGGGGCTTTCGGCTTTGCTATGGAAAGCCTCCGTGAGCGCTCGCTGGTCGATACTCTGCGCGCCGAGGCAGTAAAAAAACCCTTTCTGGGTATATGCTTAGGAATGCAGCTTCTGTTTGAGGAAAGCTTTGAGCTGGGCCGCTTTGAGGGGTTGGGGCTTTTGCGCGGCAAGGTGGATATAATCCGTCAGCCGGAGGGTGAGAAACCGCTGATATTGCCGCAGATGGGCTGGAACAGGCTTGATATCCGCTTTGACTGCCCTTTGCTGAAGGGCGTAACGAATGACGACTATGTTTATTTCGTGCATTCCTACAGAGCCTACTGCGATGAGGAAAGCATAGCCGCTTCGGCATATTACGGCGGAGATGTTCCCGCACTCGTTACAGATGGAAAAACCGTTTTCGGGGCACAGTTTCACCCCGAGAGGAGCGGCGCCGTCGGTCTGGGAATGCTGACAAGCTTCGCTGAGCTGTGCGGCGTCAGTCACGGGGAGGCGTATTGAAATGCTGGCAAGAAGAATAATCCCATGTCTTGATGTCCGCGACGGTAGGGTGGTAAAGGGAGTCAACTTCAAGGGTATCAGAGAGGTCGGCGACCCTGTAGAATGTGCAGAGGAGTACAATAAACAGGGTGCGGACGAGATCGTATTCTATGATATTACTGCATCTTTTGAGGGCAGGGGAGTTTTTCTGGACGTTGTGCGCAAGACAGCTAAAAAAGTATTCGTACCGCTTACTGTAGGCGGAGGAATCAAGACGGTCGATGATATACGTGAAACGCTCAGGGCTGGTGCGGACAAGGTTTCCGTTAATTCTCAGGCAGTGAAAAATCCGCAGCTTATCAAAGACGGTGCTGATATTTTCGGCAGTCAGTGCATATGCGTCGGTATCGACGCAAAGAAAGTCAGCGAAAACAAGTGGACTGTCTATATAAACGGCGGTCGTATTGATATAGGAATAGACCTTATCGACTGGGTTCATAAGATCGAACAGCTCGGAGCAGGTGAGATCTGTCTAAATTCAATTGATGCTGACGGCACAAAGAACGGTTTTGATATTGATATGCTGAAAGCCGTATGCGACAATTGCAGTATACCTGTGATCGCGAGCGGTGGTGCAGGTAGAATCAGCGACTTTGCAGAAGTATTTGAGAAAACGGGAGCAACGGCTGCTCTTGCCGCATCGCTGTTCCACTTTAAGGAATTGACAGTCGGCGATGTAAAGGATCATTGCCGCAGCAGGGGAATAATCGTAAGATGAATATACTATACAAGGATATTCACAATTTTGATAAGTCTCAGTTGGAAAGACTGTTTTTGTCAGTTGAATGGTCGTCAGGTCATTATCCGGATAAGCTGGTAACTGCCATGAAGAATTTTGAGACGGTCTTTTCTGCATGGGACGGTGACAAGCTTGTCGGCATGATATGTGCAATGGACGACGGAATTATGACTGCTTACGTTCACTATCTTCTTGTAGATCCCGAATATCAGGGCAGACGGATTGGCAGGGAGCTTGTCAGAATGGTAAAGGAAAAATATTCTGACTATTTAAGAATTGTTGTGGTTGCTTATGATGCTGAACTTGCGTTTTACGAAAACTGCGGATTTAAAAAATCAGATGATTCAAGTCCCATGTTCATTACGTCGCTTTGGACTTGAATGAAAGGATAAAAAATGATAAAAATTGATCTTAATGATTTGGACAAGTTCTTTGTGAAAGGGGAACTTATTCCGGCTATATGCTATGAGGTAAACACAAAGACAGTCCTGATGCTGGCGTATATGAACCGCGAGAGCCTGCAAAAAACTCTGGAAACGGGCTATACATGGTTCTGGAGCCGCTCAAGGGGGGAGCTTTGGAACAAGGGCGCTACCTCGGGACATCTGCAAAAGGTGGTGTCCGTTTACGGCGACTGCGACAGCGATACGCTGCTGGTTAACGTTAGGCAGACAGGCGCTGCCTGCCACACGGGAAGCTACAGCTGCTTTTTCGATAAGATCTATTCGGAATGAGCGGCGCATCAAACAATTGAAGGGAATGTAAATATCATGAACGTATACGATGAGAGCTTTGCTGTTATACAGCAAAGATTGGAGGAGTTCAGAAACGGCACAGCCGAGGAAAATTCATATACAGCGTACCTGTTTTCAAAGGGTGTTGACAAGATCTGCAAGAAGGTCGGAGAGGAAGCCACCGAGACGGTCATCGCCGCCAAAAACGGCGACTGCGAGGAGCTTGCAAACGAGATAAACGACCTTATCTATCATGTTATGGTGCTTTGCGCAGACAGGGGTCTTGACTGGAAGCGGGTCGAGCAGCTGATGCATGAGCGCAATGAAAAGGCGGGCAATCTCAAGCAGTTCCACACGGTAGATAAAAATACCTGACGGGAGGCGTTTAAGATGACAGCCGAGCATGAGAAGCATATCAAGCGTATCCTGATAAGCGAGGAGGAGATCAGGGAAAAGGTCGCGTGGGCAGGCAGACAGCTCAGCCGGGAATATGAGGGCAAGCCGCTTTTGCTGGTCAGCATACTCAACGGAGCATTCGTCTTTCTGGCTGACCTTTGCAGAGAGATAAGCGAGCCGTGCGAAATAGCCTTTCTGAGGACCAAAAGCTATTTTGCACAGACCGTTTCGAGCGGCGAGGTCAGCTTTCTGCTCGATCTTGAGGAGGATATATCAAAATACCATGTCGTCATAGCCGAGGATATAATAGACTCGGGCAGAACGCTCAAAGCAGTTGCCGAAAAGCTCAGGCAGAGAAATCCTTTGTCGCTCAGGGTCGTGACGCTCCTCGACAAGCCCTCGCGCCGCGCCGTCGATTTCAAGGCGGATATGTCGCTGTTCACCATACCCGATTATTTTGTCGTCGGCTACGGACTCGACTGCGGTGAACAGTTCCGCAACCTGAAATATATCGCCGAATACCAGCCGTAATGCTTACATGACCGCCGCACTGCCGCGAAGAAAAACGACAGGCGGCTTTTTTTGTCCCGATTAGTGCAGATTTAATAATACTTAATCGTTTTCGATGCGAAATTTTGTAAAAAACCTCTTGAAATTTGCGGCGGAATGTGTTATCATTTATGTGAAGTAGTGTAACAAAAACGGATATGTTTTGCTGAGGAGGTGTCTTGAATGTCCGAGAATATCGAAAACGAGATTGTTCAAACCGATATCGACTGCGATTATGACTCACTGACAGGGCTGAAAAGCTATGCGAATTTCAAGGCGCTTGCTCAGTATGCTATAGACTGTGACCCGGAGGGCGTCAACGCAGGCTGTTATTCGCTCGTTTATTTTGACATACTGCGTTTCAAGGTCATAAACGATATCTTCGGAACGCAGGCGGGCGACGAGATACTTATATATCTTGCGAAGCTGATAAAAACGCTGGCAGGAGTGCAGAGTATCGCGGCGAGGATAAATTCCGACAGATTCGTGCTTTTCGTAAGGCAGGGCAGGGAGCAGATCGAGAAGCTTGTCATTAAGCTGACCGACGATATAGCACACTATCCGCTGCCGTATGAGATTATCTGCAATATGGGCATATACGTCACGACAAGAGTGATGAGGGTCGAGTCTATGATAGACCGTGCCATACTTGCTCTCAAAACGATAAAGGGCGAATATGTCAAGCGGTATGTGTTTTATGAAAAGTCGCTCAGAGATGCCGTTCTGGGTGAGCAGGAAATAACGAGCATGATGAAATCCGCGCTGGAGGACAGACAGTTTGTCGTATACTACCAGCCGCAGTATAACCATAACGACGGCAGGCTGGTCGGGGCGGAGGCTCTGGTCAGATGGATGCACCCCAAGCGCGGGGTCATATCGCCGGGCGTATTTATACCGATTTTTGAGAAAAACGGCTTTATAACCAGCTTAGACCTTTACGTTTTTGATGAAGTCTGCGATTTTCTGGAGCGTTCCTACAAGAAAAATGATCATATAGTTCCGATATCGGTCAACATAAGCCGCCGGGATATTTATAAGCCCGATCTTGTCGAAACTATGGAGAAGATCAGGATAAAGCATAATGTCCCCGTGGGACTGGTGAGGATAGAGGTCACTGAGTCGGCGCTTATCGACGGTGTGGCAAGGCTGTCGGGCGTTATCGACAAGCTGCATAAGTGCGGCTATATCGTCGAGATGGACGACTTCGGCAGCGCATATTCATCGCTCAACGCGCTCAAGAACATAGACCTTGACATACTTAAGCTTGACCTCAAGTTCCTGTCCGACGGAGGAAACCGCAACAACGGCGGCATAATTCTGAGCCACGTCGTGCGTATGGCGAAATGGCTGGGCTTTTCGGTCATCGCCGAGGGAGTCGAGCAGACTGAGCAGGCGGACTATCTCCTCAGCATCGGGTGCAGCAACATACAGGGCTTTCTTTATGCGAGACCAATGCCCGAGGGCGATTATGTAAAGCTGCTGGAGAGCACGCCGTTGGGTCATACCAAGCCAGCGATGACTCTTATTGATTCCATGGACGCCGACAACTTCTGGAACCCCATGTCGCTGGATACGCTCATATTCAATAACTATGTCGGCAGCGCCGCGATAATCGAATACAAGCAAAACGGCTTTATCGAGCCGCTCAGACTGAATAAGAAATACGTTGAGGAGCTTGGCGGTCATTTTGCCGTTGACGATGTGATAAAGCAAAACTTCCTCGCGACCCTCGACGCCACCAACAGCGCGCTGTATGTGGGAATGCTCGAAAGGGCTATAAGCTCGGAGGGCGAGGAGGAGTGCGAGACATGGCGCAATATGTCCTGCGGACCGGTCTGCATCAGAACGGCTGTCAGACTTATAGGCAAGAGCGACAACAGCTATCTTTTCTACGCGAGGATAAGAAACATTACCTCGGAAAAGCTTGCGATGCAGGAGATAATGCACCGTGAAAAGGTCTTTCGCGCCGCAACGGAGCAGCTGGGCGTCTATTACTGGGAGCTTGATGTTCCGTCAAGGGTAATGTATCCCTGCTTCAGATGTATGCGCGACTTCAAGGTGCCGCCCGTGGTTGTCGACTACCCCGAGCCTGTTATCAAGCTGGGTGTTTTCCCGCCCGAGTCTGCCGACAGGTGCCGCGAGATGATAAGAGAGATCGAAAACGGCGCAAGATCGGTCGAGGCTGATCTGCCGCTCACCGAAAAGCGCGTTATGTGCAGAGTGGCGTATACGGTCGAGTTCGACAGCGAGGGCAAGCCCTCCAAGGCATACGGAACAGCTATACCCCTTTGATATGTTATATTGATGCCGACCGCTTCATATGAGGCGGTCGGCGTTTTTGTTCAGAGAGGAAAGCTTTGCGGGAACACGCTGTCTTGCAAAAGTGTCCCCCCTCTTTACAAAATGCAAAATATGGTGTATAATATAGTCAATAACCGAAAGAGAGGTTTTTTTATGCTTATTTTAGATGACTTCAAACAGGAGCTTTCGGCGTTTGAGCCGAAGCTGAAAGAGCTGCATGAGGTTCTGGACATAGAAGGCAAGAAGGCGCAGATAAAGGAGCTTGAGGAGCAGTCGGCTGCACCGGGCTTCTGGGACGATGCGGAAAATTCGCATAAGGTCCTGAAAAAAACAAGCTCGCTCAAAAGCATCGTGACAAAATACGAAAAGCTGAAAGCCAGCTATGACGACATCTCGGTGATGATAGAGCTTGCCGCCGAGGAGGACGATGAGAGCATACTTCCCGACATAAAGCAGGAGCTTGCAGGGTTTACAAAGAGCGTTGACGATCTGACGCTGGCAACATTGCTGACCGGAAAATACGATGCGAACAACGTCATTCTGACGCTCCACGCAGGAACGGGCGGAACCGAGGCGCAGGACTGGACCGAGATGCTGATGCGTATGTATCACCACTGGGCTGATAGCCGCGGTTTCAAAACGACCGTTCTCAGTACCC
Source organism: Ruminococcus sp. UBA7477 (assembly GCA_002479715.1). Classification (GTDB taxonomy): domain Bacteria; phylum Bacillota; class Clostridia; order Oscillospirales; family Ruminococcaceae; genus UBA7477. The sequence goes on from DLOT01000080.1 coordinate 6,295, forward strand.
TTGAGGGAAACGACGCAGGTATCAAGATGGGCTCTATGATGATAGAGGGCGAGAATGTCTACGGCTATTTAAAGAGCGAGGCGGGCATTCACCGACTTGTCAGAGTGTCGCCGTTCGATGCGTCAGGTTCGCGGCATACTTCATTCGCTGCGGTCGATGTAATGCCGGAGATAGACGACAGCACGGATGTCGAGATAAGACCCGAGGATATCAAGATGGACGTTTTCCGTTCGAGCGGAGCAGGCGGTCAGCATATCAATAAAACGTCGTCTGCCGTTCGCCTGACGCATATCCCGACAGGCATAGTCACCTCCTGCCAGACACAGCGCTCGCAGGTGCAGAACCGCGATTTTGCAATGAAAATGCTCAAGGCAAAGCTTATGGAGATAAAGGAGCGCGAGCATCTGGAGACCATCGCGGATATCAAGGGCGTTCAGAAGGAGATAGCTTGGGGCGCTCAGATACGCTCCTATGTGTTCATGCCGTATACCCTTGTCAAGGATCACCGGACGGGCTACGAGCAGGGCAACGTGAACGCCGTTATGGACGGCGATCTCGACGGCTTCATCAACGCCTACCTGAAGGCGCTTTCGATGGGTCAGATACAGAAATCTTGAGAAAAGAGGTAAAAGTATGGGCGGTTACGGTGCGATCTGCATTGAAAGACAGTACGGCAGCGGAGGAACGGAGATTGGAAAGTTGCTCGAGAAACGGCTTATGCTCGCCTGTCATGACCATGAGATCCTTGATATGGCGCTTAGCAACCTGACGCTCTCCGACGAGGAGAAGAAGCAGGCTGGTCTTGCGGAGGAAACCTCGACAAATTCCTTTCTCTTCGGATTGTCCATGCTCACAAAGCGTGGCGACGGGCTTCCGCTTTCTGAGAAGGTGTTCGGCGAGGAGGCCAAGATAATCAATCGCCTTGCCGGTGACGGAAAATGTGTTTTTGTGGGCAGATGCGCCGGCTATATCCTCAAATCAAAGGTGAAAACGCTGAATGTCTACATCTATGCCGACTACGAAAAGCGCTTTGACCGCGCGATAACCCAATATGGCATTCCCGACGACAAGGCTGAGGACGTCATAAAGAGCTTCGATAAAAAACGCAGCGATTTTTACCGCGCAAACACAAAATGCAAATGGGACGATAAGGAAAATTATCATCTCTGCCTCAACAGCGGCAAGCTCGGCTTAGAGCGGTGCGCCGTTATTATCGCAGGGATATACCTCTCGGAGCTTTGAATACGGAGATATTATATCATTGCACAGAAGCCCTTTCTCTGATCGAGAAGGGGCGTTTTTTGTGACGTTTTTGCAATTTTTGACAGACTGCGCGCTTACATAAAACAAAATACTTCGGTTAAAATACTCTCAGCGGCGAATAAGTCGCACATCAAATATAATTCAGACCTGCAAAAAATAACGATCTGAATGAAGATATAATTTAAGGAGTGTTAATAATGAAGGGTGTAACAAGCGATCAGGGCAGACAGGCTCTTGAAAGATTCAAGATGGAAGCTGCTAACGAAGTAGGAGTAAACCTCAAGCAGGGTTATAACGGCGACCTGACCTCTCGTGAGGTCGGCTCGGTAGGCGGACAGATGGTCAAGAAAATGATCGACGCCTACAAGACAGGCAACAAGCAGTAATATAGAAGCATAAGCTTCAAAAAGCCGCCGATAAGGCGGCTTTCTTTTTTGTCGAAAAATCATAAACATATATTTTTTGAGTATTTGATAACACTCATCTAAGTTGTGAGTCCGCCCGGCACGCCGTCGCACTATCTTTCTAACTATTCTACGTTTGGCAAGGCGGCATCAGGTGAAGCTTTAAGCTTCCTAAGGGGAACACCCACAAAGGAAGGGGGGGCGCTGCGTCGTCACAAGCTCCATATCCCTCGTGGCAACGCTTGATAATTCCGGGCGTTGCCTCTCGCTCATTCCGCTGCTCCTCCTTTCAAACCAAACGCTTGCGTTTGGTTTGTTTTTGTCCGATCCGCCGTCAAGCCGCAGTATCGTCTATTCGTATTTTCGGCAAGGCGGCAACGGGTGCAGCGGTACGCTGCTGCTATTTGATATTGATATCAAGCGGCAGGTCGATTTCTTCGGAAACGTACTTGCCGTTTTTTTTGCGTTGTCTTACACATTCAGAAAGAAGATATTCAATCTGTCCGTTGACCGAACGGAAGTCGTCCTCAGCCCACTGAGCTATCGCATTGTAGAGCTTTTCCGAAAGTCTAAGCGGGATCTGCTTCTTTTCTGCCATCAGTAAAGACTTCCCGAATTAACGACAGGCTGTGCATCATGGTTTCCACACAAAACTACCAGCAGATTTGAAACCATCGCGGCCTTACGCTCCTCGTCAAGCACAACGGCGCCGCTTTCGTTCAGGCGTTCAAGCGCCATCTCGACCATACCTACCGCACCGTCAACTATCATCTTTCTCGCATCTATGATAGCCGAAGCCTGCTGACGCTGAAGCATAACCGCCGCGATCTCGGTCGCATAAGCAAGGTAGGTTATTCTCGCCTCAACGATCTCTATACCGGCTTCGAGCACCTTTGTCTGGATCTCTTCCTTGATGCGGTTGGCAACGACCTCGCTCGAGCCGCGCAGGCTTCCCTCGTCTGCAACGCCATCGCCCGTTGTGTCAACATTCTTTGCAACATCGTAGGGATAAACGCGCACGATATTGCGAAGCGCGCTGTCGCACTGCAATGAGAGAAATTCCTTGTAGTTATCAACATTGAACGCAGCCTTTGCGGTGTCAACGACCTTCCACGTTACGGCAATGCCTATCTCAACAGGGTTGCCGAGGCAGTCGTTGACCTTCTGGCGGCTGTTATTCAGAGTCATGATCTTCAGCGACATCTTCTTGCTCTTGGGCATGGAAATGATCTGATCCGAAACCGCAGCCGCAAGCGACTGGGGTTCACTCGCCGAAACGTCGCCGCTCTGATTCAGTCTTGTATCTGCCGCAGGGTTGACAGCGCGGCAAAACGGATTTATGAAGAAAAATCCGCCGCCTCTGATAGTTCCGATATACTTTCCGAAAAGGGTCAGCACAAGAGCCTCCTGAGGGTTAAGGACCCGAAGCCCGCAGTACGGGATCCAGCCGATACACAGCCAGAATATCGAAACGAACAGCAGCACGGGGATTTTCTTGATGCCGGCAAAGATCAGCAGTGCGATCGCTGCGATATACAGTATTGTGGTCAGCACAAGTGCAGCCATGCCGTGCTTGCGATTTTCAAGAGTCTTTTCTTTAACTTCTGCCATAAAATTTTCCTCCGATGTTAAATTTAAGTTTCACACACTTTCAATGTGATATTAAAATGATATCATATTAATATTCGTTTGTCAAGGGCTTTTGAAATTTTTTTCAGCTCTGTTCGGCAAAGGCTGCGCTCTGAAAGCTTAGCTTCTTATTACTTTCGGCACGCTTCAGTCCGTTATGATTAAAATAAAAAAGCCCCTTTATGGGCAGCTTCCATAAGGCGGTATGATACTAAAAAGCAGAAAAAAGTTTTTAACCTTTTTCTGCTTTTTTCTTTGAACAATGAACTGTTATGCTTGCTAAAAATTTTTTGAGTTTATCCGAATGACTAACTTATATTTTTCTATTTCTTCTTTTTCGGTTTTGGCACCGGTAATTCATCATACATAGCATTAAATAAGCCTTTCAAAAAATCCTTGTTATCAACTTCATCTACTAACAACATTTCTTTTGCCCCGTCATACGGCAATTCATAAGAAGCTGACGGCATATAGGAAATTGCCGATTTTACCGGCTTAACAAGTAATCTGTCATCATAGATACCACCGACAATCTTGCCGCGATAATAGATAATATACTCTCCCATCATCGCTCGGTAAGAAATATCCTCTAACTCAGATAACTGGCCTAAAATGAATTGCAGATATTCTTTACTTGATGCCATATTCTCACCTCAAATTTCATCTGTCGTTCACTTGATACTATAATTTTATCATATCTCGTTTACATAATAAAAACAAGGAATACCATCATAAAATGTTACTGTCTTATGGAAACCGCCCATAAGAGAGCTTTTCAGTTCATAGATCTTATTTTTTCAAAAGCTTTTCCGCAGCCGCGATCTTGACTGCTATGCAAAACAGCTCGACGGCAGTTTTCAGCACATCTATCGGCGGGAAGCTTGGAGCAATTCTTATATTGCTGTCCTTGGGATCAACGCCGTAAGGATAGGTCGCTCCGGCACCGGTCAGGATCACGCCTGCCTCCTTGCAAAGCGAAACGATCCTCTTTGCGCAGCCCTCCGGAGCATTGAAGCTGATAAAGTATCCGCCGTTGGGCTTTGTCCATTCGCCGATACCGAGAGGCGCAAGCTCACTCTCAAGCGCATCGCATACAGCGTCAAACTTAGGCGCAAGAATATCCGCGTGCTTTTTCATATGTTCGTAAAGACCATCGGCATTCTTGAAAAAGCGGACATGACGCAGCTGATTGATCTTATCGTAGCCGATCGTCTGAACAGTGATCATAGACTTAAAATAGCTTATGTTTTCCTCGCAGGCAGCCATCGCTGCGATTCCGCTTCCGGCAAACGTCACCTTTGAAGTCGATGCGAACATATATACACGCTTCTCTGTTCCGCACTTCTTCGATTCCTCCAGCAGATTGAGGAGTCTGTCCTTCTTCTCACCGAGATGATGTATGCAGTAGGCGTTATCCCAGAAAATGCGGAAATCCTTTGCGGCGGTNNCATCGCGGCAAAGCGCCTTACCGTTTCGTCCGAATATGTAATTCCCGATGGGTTGGCATACATCGGAACGCACCAAAGTCCCTTGACAGACTCATCTTCCGCTGCCAGCTTTTCGATCATATCCATGTCGGGGCCGTTTTCGTCCATCGGAACGGGGATCATTTCAAAGCCCATTTTTTCGGTTATGAGAAAATGCCTGTCGTATCCCGGAACAGGGCACAGCCACTTGATCTTGCCGCAGTCCTTCCAAGGCTTTTCTCCGCCGCCCACACCGAACAGCATAAGCTTTACCATCGTGTCATACATTATGCTGAGACTGGAGTTTCCGAATATCATGACCTCGCCGGGGTCAACGCCCAGAACGGCGGCAAACATATTCTTAGCCGCAGGGATTCCGTCAAGAGTACCGTAGTTGCGGCAGTCTATGCCCGAATCGTCAAGACATTCCTCGCCGTTGCCGATTATTCCGAGAAGGCCCTCGGACAGCTTGAGCTGCTCGCTGCTGGGGACTCCTCTGGACATATTCAATGTCAGTCCTCTGCTCTTAAACTCCTCATATTTTGCTTTTTCCTCATTCAAAAAGCTTTCAAGCACATCTGCCGACATCTCGCTAAGCCGCATTGCAAACACCGTTCCTTTTTCATATTATCGCACATATTATATTATACCATTTGCCGAAATTTTGCAAGCCGTTTTTACTAATCCTGCAAAAAATCACCCTTTTGACCGAAAAACAGCCCCGTTTTGCAGAGCAAACAGGGCAAGTTTCCCAAACATATTCTACATGAGGTCTTTTATGCTCTGCACAAGATCGGCTGCATAAGGCACTGCGAACCAGACAATACCCACGCCGACCGCTGCGCTGACTATTAGGGCGCCTATCCAACTAAACACAACTGATGAGGTGCTGTGTTTAAAATCGTCATATATCCCCATATTCATCACCAATGCCTTTGCGGCTTCGTTGGTAGCGGGCATCTGGGAATAGGTCAGCCTGTTTTCAAGCGATATCTTGCAGTTTTTATTAGGACAGGACTTTGGCTTGCCGGGGTTTGAATAATCCACTGCAAATGCCGTCTGACACCTCGGGCAATTCTCAGTGTCGGCGCGCTCCATACAGTCATATATATAGTTGATATAAGCATAGCACCACTTCTTTATGTAGTTACGGTACAGGCTCCGTATAAACATTATCGCCAAAGCGATCACTGCGGCAGCCCTGACCTTGCCCGCATATTCCCCATATTTCAAGGCTTCAGTGATCTTCGGCGCGGCGATCATACATATCGCGATACCCGACAGGTAGGCTGCTGATATCAGCGCGTTCCGCGTGGCATATTTAGAGGTGGTGCGCTTATCTATCGGCTGATTTTTCAGTTCGTTCATTAAACTCCTCCCATATCAAAAGAGGTCCGCCCGGCGGCAGACCTCAAATAAGTATCAATTATGCAAGACCTGCGGTGATTATCGCCATCTTGTAAACCTCCTCGGCGTTGCAGCCGCGTGAGAGGTCGTTTATCGGAGCGTTGAGTCCCTGAAGGATAGGGCCGAAAGCCTCAAATCCGCCGAAGCGTTGAGCGATCTTATATCCGATATTGCCGGCGTTGATATCGGGGAAGATAAAGGTGTTCGCCTGACCGGCAACGGGTGAGTTCTTCGCCTTTGTCTTTGCAACGACAGGAGAGAATGCCGCATCAAACTGAAGCTCACCGTCAACCGCGAAATCGGGGTTAGTCGCCTTGACCTTTTCAGTAGCATTTCTCATCTTGTCAACCGTTTCACCCTTGCCTGAACCGAGAGTCGAATAAGAAAGCATCGCGACCTTGGGGTCGATTCCGAACGCTCTGGCAGTCTTAGCTGTTTCAACTGCTATCTCAACCAGCTGATCCTCATCGGGGTAAAGATTGATCGCGCAGTCTCCCATTGCATACTTTTCGTCGCCGTTCTCGGTTTCTTTAAAGAGAATGAAGCTTGACGAAACTATCGAATTGCCCGGCTTGGTCTTTATGATCTGAAGCGCGGGACGAACCGTGTCGGCAGTAGAATAGGTAGCGCCGCCGAGAAGTCCATCGGCCTTACCCATCTTAACAAGCATCGTGCCGAAGTAGTTGGACTTTTTCAAGGCAGCAGTACACTGCTCCTTATCCATCTTGCCCTTGCGAAGCTCAACCATCTTTTCGACCATAGCGTCAAACTCAGGGTATGCAGCAGGGTCGATGATCTCGATACCTGTGATGTCGAAACCGCCCTCCTTAGCGGCGGCGTTGACCTCGTCGGGGCTGCCGAGCAGAATGGGATCAAGGATATCGTCCGCCTTCAGCCTTGATGCCGCCTCAAGAATACGCGGATCGCTTCCCTCAGTGAAAATGAGCTTTCTCCTGTTTGCCTTTAATACTGCGATAAGATTTTCAAGCATAATTATGTCCTCCTGTAAAATAATTATATTGACAAGCCTATTATACACCAACTGCACACAAAAAGCAAATATTTTTGAAAATTTTTTGAAAACCTCTTGACAAACGCTAAAATTCGTGTTAATATATGAGCAGATGTTCAAATGAACGATTGACGAAAGGAGTGATGTTGATGGCAAGATCCTTCTGGGACAAGGTTTCGCCCTTATATGACCTCAACGAAAACCTATTCAACGGCGATGTTTACGAAAACATGATCTATGAGGCTTGCAGTCATATTTCAAGCGACATGGAGGTTCTGGAGATAGGCGGCGGAACCGGAGCGATATCATTGGCGGCCGCAGACATTGCAAAGCTGGTAGTCTGCACCGATCTTTCGACCGATATGCTAAAGCGGGCATTTGTCAAATCCAAAAGGGCAGGACTTAACAATGTCAGGTTCAAGACCTGCTCAGCCGAGCAGCTCCCCTTCCGCGATGATCGGTTTGACTGCGTTATCGCGGCAAACGTTCTTCATCTGCTCGAAGACCCGTCACAAGCTATCGCGGAGGCAATGAGAGTTCTGAAGCCGGGCGGCAAGCTTCTGCTTCCGAATTTCGCAACAGACCAAGGCGAAGTCACCACTCGAGTTCTCATAAAGCTTTACAAGGCGGTAGGCTTCTCTCCAAAGCGTACATTCACTGCTGAGAGCTACGAGGAATTTTTAAAAAGCTGCGGGCTGGAAGATATCAAAACGCGGATAATCTACGGCAACATTCCGTTATGCTTTGCGGTAACGGAAAAGCCAAAGGAGGGCTAGACTATGGTAAACGAGGTTGTACACAATGATCTTGTCGAAAAGGTTCGCGATATGCTGCCGGACGATGTTGAAATAAGCGACCTCGCCGACCTTTTTAAAATGTTCGGCGATACCACGCGGATGAAGATAATGTATGTTCTGCTGGAATCGGAGATGTGCGTTTGCGACATTGCCGAGATCCTGCAGATGACTCAGAGCGCAATCTCGCACCAGCTGCGGATACTGAAAAGCTCAAAGCTGATCTCGTCGCGGCGCGAGGGCAAGTCGGTTATCTATTTTCTTGCCGACGATCATGTTCGCTCTATCGTAAACCAAGGCATGAACCACATTAGTGAATAATATTTTAGGAGGATACTGTTATGAGAAAAACATTCAAGCTTGAAGATCTGGACTGCGCTAACTGCGCGGCAAAAATGGAAAGTGCCGTTAAAAATATCGACGGCGTGAAGGACTGCACGGTCAGCTTTATGTCACAGAAGATGACTGTCGAGGCAGACGACGATAAGTTTGACGACATTATGAAAAAAGCGGTCAAGGTTTGTAAAAAGATCGAACCCGACTGCATCATTATTCTCTAGGAGGAATTTCAATGACACGAAGGCAAAAAAGCGACCTTTACCAAATCCTTGTAGGCGGCGCTTTGTTTGTGATCCTTTCTGCCATGCTCGCTGTTTTCCCTCAAATTGAAGAAACCCTCGGCAGACTTGTTATTCTGCTCTACCTTATACCTTACTCTATCGTTGGCGGATCTGTGATCCGCAAGGCTGTCCGCAATATCGCTCACGGACAGATCTTTGACGAAAACTTCTTGATGCTTATCGCAACTGTCGGAGCGCTTATCATAGGCGAGTACCCGGAGTCGGTAGCCGTAATGCTGTTCTACCGTGTAGGCGAGCTTTTTGAAAGCGTCGCGGTCGGCAAATCTCGCAAATCGGTTTCGGCACTTATGGACATACGGCCCGACACGGCTAATGTCGTCCGTGACGGAAAGATCACAACGGTTTCGCCCGAGGAAGTCGAGGTCGGTGAGATAATACAGATCAATGTCGGCGAAAGAGTGCCTATAGACGGAGCTGTTGTCGAAGGGGAAACGCGTCTTGACTGCGCGGCGCTCACCGGCGAGGCAAAGCCTGTGGGGGTAAAGATCGGCGACAGAGTGACCAGCGGTGCGGTAAACCTGTCGGGAGTTATCCGGCTGAAAACCGAGTGCGGTTTCGGACAATCGACAGTATCCAAGATCCTGGAGCTTGTAGAAAACGCATCCGAGAAAAAATCAAAGAGCGAGGCATTCATCACCCGTTTTGCGAAATACTACACGCCTGCGGTCGTTATCGCTGCGGCTCTTCTGGCAATCGTTCCGCCTCTGATAGTCGGAGATTTTTCAAATTGGCTGCACAGAGCGCTCATCTTCCTTGTTATCTCCTGTCCCTGTGCGCTGGTGATCTCTGTTCCTCTGTCATTTTTCGGCGGAATAGGCGGAGCTTCAAAGCAGGGCATACTGGTAAAAGGTTCTTGCTATCTTGAAATGCTGTCAAACGTTAAAACTGCGGTTTTCGATAAAACAGGAACTCTCACAAAGGGCAGCTTCACGGTTGTTGACGTTCACCCGGAGCTTTTCACCAAGGATGACATTCTGCGTTACGCGGCGGCAGCCGAAAGCTACTCCGGCCACCCGATAGCTTCATCTGTAAGAGAAGCCTACGGAGGAAAGATCACAGACACGGTCACCGATGTGTCAGAGCTTTCCGGTATGGGGGTCAAGGCAACCGTCAGCGGCAGGACCGTATGCGTCGGCAATGGCAGGCTCATGGAGCATATCGGCGCCGAATGGCATGAATGCCACAAGGTCGGAACGATCGTACACGTTTCCATAGACGGCAAGTATGCAGGTCATATAATCATTGCCGACCAGATCAAGCCGGATTCTGAAGAAGCGATCAAAAATCTCAAGTCGCTCGGCATACGCACGGTAATGCTGACCGGTGACAAGCAAAAGGTCGGCGAGGAGGTCGCCGAGGCTCTCGGTATCGACAAGTGCTATGCAGAGCTTTTACCGGCAGACAAGGTTTCCAAGGTCGAGGAGCTTCTGGCAGTGCGGGGTGAAAAAGAGTATGTTGCCTTTGTCGGCGACGGAATAAACGACGCACCCGTTCTGATGCGCTCGGATATCGGCGTTGCGATGGGCGCTCTCGGCAGCGATGCGGCGNNCGGCGATCGAGGCAGACGACATAGTTTTGATGGACGACAGTTTGTTAAAGCTCTGCAAGGCAATTGAGATCTCCAAGAAAACAGTTCGTATTGTGTATGAAAACATAATCTTTGCGCTGGGGGTCAAGACTGTAATACTTCTTCTCGGGGCGCTTGGTCTTGCCGGGATGTGGCTTGCCGTTTTCGCCGATGTCGGTGTTTCGGTGATAGCAATACTCAACTCGATGAGAACCCTGCGGCAGACAACATAATATCCAGATACACAAAACACACAGAGGATTTTGTTTCCTCTGTGTGTTTATTTTTTCCCGCGCCCTTGCTCAGATGCATATAATGTTTCAGGCGGCAAAATGAAGCCTTGCAAAGAAAATCTGCGGAAGCTTCTTGACAAATCTGCCGCAAAGGTGTATAATGCAATTAGTTAGCATACGCTAACTAACGTTCGGCATTTATCCCAAGTCGGGAACGGAAAGGGCTATGTTTTATGGAAACTATTCTTGCTGCTGCGGCGATCACCGCGGCAACTGCTATATTCTGTGCTGCGATCAAGCGCATATGCAAAAATGCGATAAAAAAGCTATACGACAGTCAGTAGTGCGCAAACCCCATTGCTTCTCAAGGCAGACTGAAAACGTAAAACCCACCGTGCCGCTTTCATAAGCGAAAGTCGACATGGTGGGTTTCTCTGCAAGCCGGAAGCTTTCTACTTCCAGCCGTCAGTATTGCTTCCTGTTTCAAAGCTCATCGGAGGAAAATGAGGAAATTCATCGGCAGGTCTTTGATGTTTTAACGCCCATGCTTCCTGAGGAACATATATCAGGGCTTCAAACTCCATATTCCACAGGTCTTTATCTTTTCCCTGCCTGACCTTTTCATAGTAAGAGGGGCCGTTTATCAGAGCTACGCATCTGGAATACAGAAAAGTATCGTCGCACATCATCGGATCGACCTTTCCGCATTGGTCCGCAAGCTTTTTCGTATCCAAATGATACAGAAGCTCCGACATCAGATCGTCAAATTCAAAAATTGCGCTGTCATCCTGCTTAGAGAGATATTCAACGACCGGTTTTAACACAAGGTCATCATCGCCCTCTTTGTCCCAATCGCACAGCTCCATCGTTTTCCAAAAGAAATCGTATTTTTTCTCCATAGCAGCGCACCTCCGTTATTATCGCGCACTCACATATTGTATAATGATATCAGTAATACATTATTACGGGAGTTCCGCCCTGAACGAGGTCATAAAGCTTTTCAACCTCGGCTTTTTTCATATTCAGACAGCCGTGAGAACCGTTTGTCAGATAAATTTCTCCGCCGTAGCTGCTTCTGCTGAGGTCGTGGAATCCTATGCCTTCATATGATACTCTTATAAAATACTTGCAGTAGACATCGCTGTAGCCGTCACCGTTCATATAATACGGGCTTTTTTTATCGAGTATCTCGTAAACACCTTCCGGAGTTTTTCTCTTAGGATTGGATGCAAGGCCGGATACCACCTGATCGGTTTCAAACTTCAGCTCGCCCTTGTAATAATACCATATGGTTTGATTGGTCAGATCTACCTCAATATATGTGTCGCCGATATCAGACTCGGCGCTTCTCGCGCTTTCGATAGACTTATATGTGAAGAACACGTTTCCGTATTTATCCAGTCTTGTGGCATATATCGGATCTATCGTTCCGCTTGTTCCTTCCTCAAGCATCTGGGTAAGCTTCTCGGTGGTCTTTTCCTGGTCGATAAGCCATCCGTAAGTTCCCTGAGGACCTTGGTCTACATATATGTCGCCCTGGATCGTTGCATGGAATTTACGGGCTTTGCCGTATGTGTCATAGGTATCGGCAAGATATCCCACATACTGCGCTACCTCATCTTTGTTGACAGTATAATTGCCGTTCTCATCGAAGGTCAGCCATGTGCCGAAATCATCAATGGTCAGTTCCTCCTGAGTATAGTCAAAGTCGATCTTGATATTGATATTTCCCACACGCTCATAGAATTGCAGCTTATCCTCCAGATCCTCTCGCTGGATCTCAGCTGTATAATAACAATCGACATCCGAAATGTTGATCTTCATATTGCCTTTACTGATCTGGTCCAGAAGGTAAGGCTTCAAAACGTCATACTTGACCTTGTCGCCGTTTGTTGCGTCAACGATCTCGAAGCCCGAATCGGTGCGCGTAATAAAAGCATTCTGTGGCTCGGTAGTACCCCAAACGATGCTGTCAAGCTCCTGAATGAGCTTATTCTGATCGTAGCTGGTTTCCGGCTTGACAACATAATCGGTTGACGAAAACAGCGATTTGAACCACAGCTTTCGGTTTATGCCGCTGTAGGTCTGCTGAACCAGCTGCGCTATATTATCGCCGTAATCAAACGAACTGTAGGGAATAAGGATAACCGTGCCGTCACGCTTGGTGATCTCTATGTTCATTTCATCGGTAGTCGTTTCTAACACCTGCGTCGCCTCGGCAAGCGTCATTTTGCTGACATCGACGCCGTTTATGGTCGTATTCGGCAAAAACGCTCCGTTTGTAAGTATCAGTCCTACAAAATAGCCTATGCCGATAACCAGAACGACAAACCCGAGCAAAAATGCGATAACCGCTCCCCCGCCCGAGGACTTCTTCTTTCTGCGCTTTCTCTGCTGCGGCGGTCTGCCGCCTCCGTTGCTTCTGCGGGGCTGCGAAGA
>DLOT01000003.1 GCA_002479715.1 Ruminococcus sp. UBA7477
TATAAATTTATAGTTTTTCTAGAGGTTGACGCAGCCGAAAGGCCGCGTATTTTTTTGTTGTTTATTCAAGCTCGCTGCGTTACTTGCAAAACCCGCAGCGTTTTAATCACTGCTGTCCAGGAAGCTGCCGAGTATGCGTGTGATCTCCTTGATATCGATCGGCTTTGCGATATGCGCATTCATTCCATGCTCCATACATCTGTGTATATCCTCGGAGAAAGCATCAGCAGTCATAGCGATGATAGGCAGCTGAGCGTCGGGACGATCCATAGCTCTTATCATATCCGTCGCTTCATATCCGTTCTTGACCGGCATACGGATATCCATAAGAACTGCGTTATAGTAACCAACAGGAGATTTCTGGAACATATCAGCGCAGATCTGACCGTTTTCAGCCCATTCCAGCTCAAGTCCGAGTTCTTTGAGCAGCTCGCTGGCGATCTCCCAGTTAAGCTCGTTGTCCTCTGCAAGGAGAATGCGGTTTCCGGCGAAGCTGACCTCTTTTTTCGTTGGAACAGAAACTGTTTCGGTAGAGTCAATAAAGGGCTTCAAGCCGTAGTAAAGGGTGGATTTGAACAGAGGCTTGGACAGGAAGCCGCTTATTCCCGCCTCACGCGCGCTNNCCTCACGCGCCTCGGCCTCGATATCGCTGAAATCATAGGCAGAGATCAGCAGTATCGGTACATCATTGCCAAGCTGCTTTCTGATCTCCCTTGCGGTCGCTATTCCGTCCATTCCGGGAAGCTTCAAGTCAAGAAGTATGATATGGTAGTCGTTGTGGATCTTATGATGCTGGTTTACCATCTGGATCGCGCTCTCGCCATCCAATGTCCAGTCCGCGCGTATTCCGATCGACTTAAGCGAGTCGGTTGTGCTCTCGCAAAGCTGCTGGTCATCGTCTACTACCAGCATTGTGAAATCGGGGAGGATCAGATCTTCTTCCTGTTCGGTGGTCCGCTCAAAATCAAGCGTTACATTAAACTCGGTTCCAACACCGTGGATGCTCTTGACCTCGATCTGTCCGCCCATAGCGTCAACAATATACTTTGTAATAGCCATTCCGAGACCGGTGCCCTCGGTTTTCTGAACGCATTTATTATCCTCTCGTGTGAAGGAATCGAAAATATGATCGAGAAACTCCTCTGTCATACCGATGCCGGTGTCCTTGACCTGAATGATTATGCGGACATAGTCATCTCCCTTTGGAGATTCCTGCTCATGAAGCGCGACTTCGATCGAGCCTTCCTCCGGCGTGAATTTTATGGCATTTGACAGCAGATTCAAAAGGATCTGATTAAGGCGAACGCTGTCGCACAGAACATTTTCAGATGTGATATTATAAATAAACACATCGAATTTCTGCCTTTTGGACTTGATCTGTGGCTGGACGATGCTGACGATACTGTCCATAATATCTCTCAGGGAAACCAGCTCGACATTCAGCGTCATTTTGCCGCTTTCTATTTTTGACATATCAAGGACGTCGTTGATAAGACCCAATAGATGCTTGCTTGATAAAACGATCTTTTTAAGACAGTTTTCAATGCGGGATTGATCGTTGAGGTTTGACAGCGCAATGGTCGTCATTCCCACAATGGCATTCATAGGCGTGCGTATATCGTGACTCATGTTAGAGAGAAATTCGCTCTTTGATTTATTGGCTTTTTCGGCTGACGCTTTCGCCTCTTCAAGCTCAATAAACTGTTTCTGGCTCATCTTATAATATGAGATGAATATAACAATGAGTATTATCAGGATCACTGCACAGCATATCGAGGACACGACAAAAGCCTGTGTTCCCTGAACCTCAACAGCTTCGTTAAGCTCTCCGTAGGGCATAAAAGTGAGAAGGAACCATTCCGATGACGGCAGAGTTGAGCAATACATCTGGCGGCGTTCGCCGTCGATCATGAACATCGCGGAATAATCCTCCCCCTTGTCCATAGCATCCTGCAGCTCCGAAATATACTGTTCAACGCTGTCCTTGCCGACTACCTCGGTATATAACGACCTGACCAGATCGAAATAGTTTTCTCTGTAAGCATCAGCAGTGTGAATAATAAAGCTGCCGTCCTTGCTGATAACAAAAGAGTAAAGCATAGTGTCATCCATATCCAGTGAAAGAGTTTCGCTTATGTATTCGGTAGGAATTTCGCCGATAATAGCGATACTTGTTTTTCCGTTTTGCACTTCAATCTCGAAAGGGATTCCGATTATTGCAGGTTGATCTCCGTCAGTATCGAGACCGACAGAAACAAATCGCTTATTGTTTTTTATTGTGTCCATGAACGAATCGGATTTGATTTTTGCCAGATGTTCGCCGAAGATCATTTCATAGCTTCCGTCATCAAAACAATAGGCCATCGAAGTAAAACCCTGCATCATTGCATTTTCTTCAAGCCATTTACGGGTTTCTTCGTTGTCTTTTCCGGTCTTATTCGGAATTGAATCAACAATTGCGTCGAGCTGTGATATACGAAGATCGAGCATAGTGGTGAAATGCATGGATATTCTTTCGTTCATGCTCTCCATATATGTGCTTCCGACACGGTCGATAGTTCTATCGTTCTGAGCATTGATATAATATGCCAAAGCGACAAAAACACATACACAAGCGACCGCGACAAAAATCATACTGTTTCTCAAAAAATGTGTAATCCTATTTTGCGTGTTCATACAAATCCCCTTATTTTTTGAAAAATAATAAAGCAATATTTTGATTGGCAGACGGTTCGGTCGTTCGCTCACGGTCAACCGTCCTGATTTTATTCATACAAATACAGTATACCACACATTTCGTCATTTGTCCACCCCCATTAAAACAAATATCAGCAGAGTTTTCCGCCCTATCGTGAAAAGACTTTTTCAAAACACTTGCTATAAATACAGGAGCTTATAAAGAAGAAAAGCCCGTTAGCAGCTAAAAAACTGCTTCCGGGCTTATAGTTTATATTCGGTTACGCGTATAAATCGGAATTTACTCAAATATACGACATATCGCTAATTCGCTTAATAAACCTTTTTCCTTCATCATTTTCGAACATATAAGAAACTCCGCCTGATAGTCCAAATATTTCAAATAAATTTAAGGCTTCAACGTTTAACCCCAGAAACATTGTATTGAATACACTTAACAAATCGCCGTGTGACACAATAATAATATTCTCCTCATCGTTCGACACTATTTCATCAAAAAAAGGCTTTAGTCTGTTCCATTCGTCTCTCCGGCTCTCAGCATCGGAAAACAATCTGTCATCAACAGTTTTTTCTTGCTGTTCAATATTTTCACGCAGCCACTGAACCGATTTCCCGCAACATTTACCGAGATTTCTTTCTCTCAATTCATTTCTTAAAATAGGGGTTATTCCTAAATAGTTTGCAATAATCTCCGCAGTCTGTTTTGCTCGCAGCAAATCAGAAGAGTACATTACAAACTCCTTGTTGGCTAATTCTTCTTTCAGTTTTTGCCCTATACTTTTTGCTTGTTTTACGCCTAATTCTGACAGCTTCCAGTCAGTCCAAGAACCAACCATTCCATTTGTATGATGAATTGATTGCGTGTGTTGTATTGTAATAATAGTTTTCATAAAATCCTCGCTAAATTACGATTTGTATATTCCTGAATTGCCAGTTCCTATTATATGATACCACAATTCAAAAATCAATAGTGTCTACAACATTATTCAAAGACAGAACGCCGAGCGCATGAGGAAAATGCGGGGGAATGTGACGCGATAGGGGCTAAATAAGCCCCGTTTTATGCGGCTTTCCGGGCAGGAAAATGAAGCGGCAAGGGATTTATACCTTTACCCCCGAAAATGCTGTCCTATTGCGTAACATTCCAACATCTGCACCCATAAAAAACCGGGGCGCGGTGGCTATGTGATAGCTGCCGCGTCCCGGCTTTTTTTGGCTCTACAAATTGGCAAATTATTGACTTAATTCGATTGCTTTTATTGCGCCCTTTGCATGAATACGAACCACTTTTTCATCATCATGTTCTTTCAGATACTGTAGCTTTTCAACATATTGTTTAACATATTCTGGTCTGCGTTTTCCGATAACACGGAAAAACTCCGGTGCCTCAATTCTTACCCGGTTATTTTCATCATCAAGCAACGCAGCAAACACAGATATATGTTCCTCATATACTTCGGGTGTGTTTGTTGCAATATTTTCACTTGCCCATATGAAACTCAACCTCACATTGGGGCAGCTATCGGTTGACCGCTTAAATAAAAAATCAAAATATGGGGCAATAAGTTTGAAATTTGCACGTCCTATTCTTCCCAAAGCATTTACGGAGCGTTCACGAAGCAAATCATCTTCCGACTCTAAAAATGGTGCTATTTTATCCACATAAGGCTCTATTTTTTCAGGATATTGTAATCCCATTTCGCCAAGCATCCACAATGCTTTTGCAGTTATTTTTGGAGAATTGCCAATAAGCAGGGAACCGACATAATCGATATTTTTCTCCCATTGGCTCTTATTATTTGTTAAAAGTCCAAGCTCAGAATATAATCTTTTTTCATCCATGTATGCCTCCATCAAATTCCGATTTATCTTAGTAATAATTATACATCTAAGTCGTTAGCTTGTCAACAGAAAAGCCATAGCATTTTCGGCTTAAAATCAAAATGCTATGGCTCAAACTTCTTTATGATCCTTGTAAAATTCACTTGCTGTTATTATGAGAGCAGGTCTTCCAGCTCGTCGAGGAGCTTGCCCATAAGCTTCAGCGCGTCATTGACAGGCTGTGCGGTCGCCATATCCACACCAGCGCCGCGGAGCAGCTCGATAGGCGTTTTGGAACAGCCTCCGCTTAAAAACTGCTTGTAGGCGTCGGCTGCGGGCTTGCCTCCGGAGAGTATTCTCTGTGAAAGCGCGATCGCGGCGGCATAGCCTGTGGCGTACTGATATACATAAAAGTTATAGTAAAAATGCGGTATGCGCGCCCATTCCATTGCAATCTCGTCATCAATGACAATATCCTCACCGAAATACAGCTTGTTCAGATCCCGGTAGATATCACAAAGCGCGTCGCTTGTCAGACTTTCGCCGTTCTGAGCCATTTGATTGATGGTCAGCTCAAACTCCGCAAACATGGTCTGGCGGTAAAGAGTGGTGCGGAACTGTTCAAGAAAGTAGTTTATCAGATAGGCGCGGCGTTTTTTGTCGCCGGCGTTTTTCAGCAGGTATTCCATAAGGAGAGCTTCGTTGCAGGTCGAAGCGACCTCGGCAACGAAAATAACATAGTCGCTGTAGGGAGCCGGCTGATGCTTATTTGACAGGTATGAGTGTATGGCGTGACCCATTTCGTGTGCAACGGTAAATTCATCGTTGAGAGTGTCGGTATAGTTGAGAAGCACAAACGGATGAACTCTCGCACCGGCGGAATAGGCTCCGGAGCATTTTCCTTCGTTCTCGTAAACATCGCACCAGCGGTTGTTAAAGCCCTCGTTAAGGATAGAGATGTAATCTTCGCCGAGAGGGGAAAGCGCTTTTGCAATCTCGGACTTGGCTTCCTCGTATGATACCCTTATGTCGCAGTCGGGAACGATAGGGGTGTAAAGATCGTAAAAATGCAGCTCGTCAACTCCCAGAAGCTTTTTTCTGAGACGGACATACCGGTACATATATTCCATATTGTCATGGACAGAGCCGATAAGGTTTTTATATACTTCTGTGGGAATCTCGTTGCCGAAAAGCGCGGCTTCAAGGTTCGATCCGTAATGTCTTGCCCTTGAGCGAAAAGTAAGATATTTGCACTGTGCCGAAAGGGTCGCGGCAACGGTATTTTTAAAGCCTTCGTAGGTGCTGTACATGGACTTGAAAGCGTTTTTTCGCAACTGCCTGTCGGGCGACTGCATGAGCGGAATATAAGTGCCGTGAGTGACCTGATGTGGCTTACCGCTGCTGTCGGTCGCGTCCGGGAACTTCAGATCTGCGTCGGAAAACATAGAGTATATATTCTCCGGGGCTTGGCTCATTTCAGAGCTGAGAGAGAGTATGCGCTCCTCCCTGTCGGAAAGAATGTGTTCTCTTTGACGTCTTATGCGGTCGATTTGAAGTCTGTAAAGCTCAAGACGAGGCTCATCTTTGTAAAAACCGTCAAGAAGCTTATCGTCAATAGCGAGTATCTCGGGTGAAATAAATGCACAGTTGCTGTTTATCTCGGTGACGGCGGACATAAATCTGCCGCAAAAATCCTGATACTTTGAAGCTCTGGTGTCCTCATCTGATCTGCGCTGGGCATAGTTGCCGAGAGAGTCTGCCAAAACGGAAAGCTCGGTGTCCGTTTCAAGGCATTCGTATAGATCTTTGCCGCCTGCGGACAATCTGCCCTTGAAGGAGGCAAGGCTTTTTCCCATTTCCTTCAGCCTTTGCAGATCGTTTTCCCAGTCAGCGTCGGTAGGGTATATATCGGTTATAGCCCACTTTGTTTCTTCAGGCAGTTCGCTGCGGGACGGAATATGTTCGTTGTTCATAGAAACTATCTCCTTTATGCTTTATATAATCAGTATACCACGGTTATTTGCAAAAATCAATAATTTTGTCTTGCAAAACGAGGCCTTATGTGGTATAATTGTATAGAAAACATTAAGTTGAGGAGAGATCATTGTGGGAAAGCTTACCTATAAGGAAGAGTTTATCAGGTTTATGGCAGACAGCGGAGTGCTGACATTCGGGGATTTCACGCTGAAAAGCGGAAGAAAGGCTCCCTATTTTATCAATGCCGGCAACTACAAGACGGGTGCCCAGCTTGCAAAACTCGGCGGTTTCTATGCCGAATGCATAAACGAAAACAATATCGAATGTGAAACGCTTTTCGGTCCTGCTTACAAGGGAATTCCGCTTTCGGTCGCGGCGGCGGTTCAGCTTTTTGAAAAGTTTGGCAAGAATGTTTCCTATTGCTTTGACCGTAAAGAGGTCAAAGACCACGGCGAGGGAGGAATGTTCGTCGGAAAAAGCCTTCAGGACGGCGAGAAGGTCGTTATCATAGAAGACGTTATGACCTCGGGAAAGGCACTGCGTGAGGTCCTTCCTAAGCTCAAGGGAGCAGCTAATGTCGATATCACCGGAATGGTCATCACTGTAGACAGAATGGAAAAGGCTCTTGACAGCGAAAAGAGCGCGGTTCAGAATGCACTTGAGGAATTCGGTGTCAGAGTTTATTCCATTGCGACGCTTGATGATATTATCGCGGCGATAAAGAAAGGCGTTATCGGCGGAGCTGAATATCTTGACAAAATGCTTGAGTACAGGGCTCAGTACGGCGCGAAGTATTGATCGGCTTTTACATATGACGATACGGATGTCCTTATGACAAAAGAAAAAAGCGCTGACAAAACAGCGCTTAAAGCAATACAGTAATTTTGGAGAGGATGAAACGAGTATAATACTCATTACGATTCTATTATACTCATTCGTTACTTTTGTTGCAACAACATTTCCGTTACAATTAGTGACAATTCGATTACATTTTGAGGGTAGTGTTTATGGAGCTTGCGGTCTTGCTTTTCAAAAAGGTAATAGTAATGCTGATATTCCTTGCCGTAGGCGTCGTTTGCCATAAAACGAAGCTGGTCACTGCTGAGGGAAACAAGAGCATAACTAATATAGCTATGTACGTTTTTACGCCGATGATGATCCTTGTGTCATTCGATCAGGAGTTTTCCTTGGAACTTCTTGCGGGACTGTTTGTCACAATGGGGATAAGCCTGCTGGGTTTTTTGGTTACAGTCGTTTTGACATATCTGCTGATACGAAAAAAGGGGCTGGGCGGCAAAGAAAATCCCGACTGCATAATAGAACGATTTTCCGCGATCTATTCAAACTGCGGCTTCATGGGCATTCCTCTTGCAGAGGCTCTTTTCGGAGATGTCGGCGTGTTTTACATAACAGCCTTCCATTCGGTGTTTATGTTGTTGGTGTGGACACACGGGGTTTATCTCATAACAGGCGACTCAAAAGAGATCTCGATGAAAAAGGTGCTGCTGAATCCGTCGATAATAGCGACTTTTTTGGGAATTATCCTGTTTTCAATCGGATTTAAGTATCCGCCGATAGTCCTAAGTGCGATGACATCTATGAAAAACGCTGTTGCTCCGCTTGCGATGATTATAGCCGGCGTGACGATCTCTCAGTCGGATATTCTGTCGGCGATCAAAAGTCCGCAGCTTTATTGGACCTGTGCTGTCAAGCTGGTAGTTGTTCCGGCAGCGCTTACGCTTATTATGACGCCGCTGTTTTCGTATTTCGGAGTTGATAAAACTGCGCTTTTCACAACAGTTCTGGCGTTTTCCTGCCCGTGTGCAACCATGGGAACCATGATGGCTATACGCTTTGATAAAAATGCGGAGAAGGCCTCGCAGCTTTTCGCGCTAAGTACGGTTCTTTCAGTGGTGACTATGCCGATGATCATTTTCCTTCAAAGTCTTTTGTGACTGTGGAGCTTCCGGTATTTAGGAGGGGTTTGGTCTGTAGAAGAACTATAAATTTATTAGGGGACGCCCTCTCTTGCAG
>DLOT01000009.1:0-13951 GCA_002479715.1 Ruminococcus sp. UBA7477
CCGCCGTTCCCGGCTGCTGGCACGTTATGGGAGTGACTCAGGGCGCAGGACTTTCTCTCAAATGGTTCAGAGATAACTTCTGCGGCAGCGAAAAGGAAACCGCAAAGTATATGGGCGTTGACGAATATTATCTCATGGACAAGGAGGCAGCAACCGTTTCGGTCGGGGCTAACAGGCTGCTCTATCTCCCCTATCTTATGGGCGAGAGAACTCCTCACCTCGACCCCGACGCAAGAGGCGTTTTCTTCGGGCTTTCAGCCATGCATACGAAAAAGGAAATGCTCAGAGCCGTTTTGGAGGGCGTTTCATACTCCCTGCGCGACTGCGTTGAGGTGTTCAGAGAGATGAACATAAACGTTTCCGATATGCAGGCCTGCGGCGGCGGCGGAACATCTCCGCTGTGGCGCTCAATGCTCGCAGATCTTTATAACTGCCCTGTCAAAACTGTCGCCTCCAAGGAAGGTCCGGCTCTGGGCGTTGCACTGCTGGCTTCGGTCGGCGCAGGCATATACTCATCTGTTCCCGAAGCCTGCAAGGCTGTCGTCAAGACCGACAAGGTCCAGGATCCGATCCCCGAAAACGTCCCCGAATACGAGAAATACTACCGGCTTTACCGCGAGATCTATCCGGCTCTCAAGGAAAGCTTTGCGAAGCTCTCGGCAATGTAAAATATCACGACAAAAATGCCGCCTCCTGCTGCGAAAACAAACAGGAAGCGGCATTTTTTATTGTACTTTTAAGGAAGACATCCAAACGGGGTTCTTACAAAGTATTAAATAAAGCTTACGGCTTACATCTCTTTAACGGCATCAAATCCGCGCTTTACGTCCTCAAGAATATCCTCGACATTTTCAAGGCCGACCGAGAAGCGGATAAGGCCGCCGTCAATACCTGCTGCAACAAGCTGCTCATCGGTGAGCTGGCGGTGGGTCGCGGAAGCGGGATGCAGAACGCAGGTCCTGATATCTGCAACGTGTACCTCGTTTGAAGCAAGCTTCAGGCTGTCCATAAACTTTATCGCCGCAGGTCTGCCGCCCTTTATCGAGAACGAAATTACGCCGCTTGTTCCGTCAGGAAGATATTTCTGAGCAAGCGCGTGCTGCTTGCTGCTTTCAAGATCGGGATATGTGACAAACTCAGCCATGCCGCTGTCCTCGATATACTTTGCAACGACTCTTGCATTTTCACAGTAACGCTTCATTCTGATCGCAAGGGTTTCAAGACCGAGGTTAAGCAGGAACGACGAATTTGCAGCAGGATAGCAGCCGAAATCTCTCATAAGCTGCATTCTCGCCTTGACAATATACGGGGCAAAAGCATAATCTCTGGTGTAAACAACTCCGTGATAGCTTTCGTCGACCTCAGTCATGCAGGGGAACTTGCCGTTTGTCCAATCGAACTTTCCGCTGTCAACGATAACGCCTCCGACCTGAACCGCGTGGCCGTCCATATATTTTGATGTAGAGTGAATAACTATATCTGCGCCCCATTCGATAGGACGGCAAAGGATAGGCGTTGCAAAGGTGTTGTCAACGATCAGCGGAACGCCGTGAGCGTGAGCACATTTTGCCCAAAGCTCTATATCCAGCACAGTGATCGCGGGGTTTGCAAGAGTTTCGCCGAAAACGCACTTGGTATTCTCCTTGAACGCCGCGTTCAGCTCCTCCTCGGTCGCGTCATGTTCAACAAAAATACACTCGATACCCATTCTCTTCAGCGTAACGGCAAAAAGGTTGATCGTGCCGCCGTAGATCGACGCCGAGGCAATAAAGCTGTCCCCTGCCTCGCATATGTTAAGGATAGACAAAAGAGAAGCTGCCTGTCCCGAGGAGGTACACATTGCCGCAACGCCTCCCTCGAGCGCCGCAATTTTCTTTTCAACACAATCCGTGGTCGGATTTTCAAAACGGGAGTAAATAAGGCTCTTTGTGGGGTCGTCGAAAACCGCCGCCACATCGTCCGTAGAGTCATAAACATAGGTTGTGCTCTGAACGATAGGCATTACCCTAGGCTCGCCGTTCTTGGGGGTATAGCCCTCATGCAGACATTTTGTTTCGATCTTCATATTTATCAAATCCTTTCTGCAGCACAGTGCTGCGCTAATTCCGCCTCAGCGCACTTTTACCGTGCGCGGCGGGATCTTACTAAATTGATTATAAAGCTAAAATCCCTTTTCCCTAAGCTCCGATACCAGTGAAACATAGAATTCTCTAACATCAAAATCTTTGATATTTTCACGGTTGAGGTCAATAACGTCGCCGTGAGAGATCCCCCTCCTGCCTTTCGGCTCCAGAAGGATAAACTTCTCGCCCCACTTCATAGAATCGAGTTCAACGAGTCCGTCGTTTTTCACCCCATCATAAAACTTCACAAGGTGGTATGACACATTCAGCGGAAATTTTCCTCCGGTATGCTTTCTCATAAACGAACCGACGCTCTGATAATAGACCCCCGGCATATCGGGACAGCTTTCGTTTATCCCGGCGCAGCGCTCATCGGTCAGATCGGTCACCGNNCATAAAGTCGGGCTTCGGGTCGCCGAGCTTCAAAAGCGCTCCGTTATATTTTGACGAAACGAAGTCGCGAAGGCTTTGCGGAGCCTTGTGAATAAGCTCCCTCGCAAAAATGCAGCCTCTGTGCGGAGTGTTGACAGTTGTCAGTGAGGCAACCTGTTTTGCCATGCCGCAGTTCGAGATCGCCCAGCGCGAATCAAGTCCGCCCTTTGAATGCGCGATGATGTTGACCTTTTCACAGCCCGTTTTTTTAAGTATCTGCTTTATTCTTTCAGCCAGCTCGCTGCCGCACTCCTCAACAGAAGCCGCCGACTGCTGCTCGCCGTAATATATATCGGCGCCGTTTTTGCAAAGCGCCTCGGGTATTCTTCCCCAGTAGTTAAGAAATCTGAAATCGCGAAAGAAAACTCCGTGTACCATAACGATCGGATATTTTGTTTTGCATATCTGCCTGCTCTCGCGGGATCTGTCAAGAGCAAAACGCTCCTCCTCGGCTTTTAACTCTCCGGCAGTCAAAAAAATGATTTTTCCCAGAGTGAACAGATGGACTATCGGGATCCAGCCGCAAGCTGCGCCGATGATCCGCCATTTGAGACCAAGCTGAACGGAAGTAAGATAGACTCTGATTATGCCGTTCCAGAAAACGATCAGAAGCGCCAGAAAGACGATCAGCGCATTCCACAGGACAGCTGAGATCTTGATCACATCGAAAACCAACAGCCATGCTGTCCAGACCGCGCTGACAGTTGTCGCCGCAGCAAAGGCTATCAGAAGCTCCGTGCCGCCCGACATAACCGTCAAGCGCCCTGTCGCACACCTTGGCGCAGGCTTTATATTGAACGCCGCAAAATAAACAACACCTGCGACTATTCCCAGCGCGACAAGTCCGCCCCCGCCGACGAAAAGCTTATACAGCAAAAGCTGATTGACCGTCAGGCTCAGCAGCGCCGCATTAAGTATGCGCTTTGCTATCTTGATAACGATCGACCTCCTGTCGCTTAAAAAATATTTTTATTTGGTGCAATCGAAGGATTTGAGAAAGCTGTAAATTTTTTCGCATTGCTCCTCCGAAATGCTTTTGTCAGCAGTTAGTCTTATACAAGTATAGACATCGTTTTCGCCGGTTTCGTAAAATCCGCAGAAGTCGTATACACCGTTTTCATCACCGTAAAAGTCCGTTTTTCTGTCTATGGAAAGCATCATAACATAAGCCTCGCCTCCGTTTGACATAACGTACTGGTCACGCTTTATTGCAGAGTGGTCAGCCGCAGTATTTTCATAGTAATTGTACATTCCGTTTGCGTCGATGTATGCGGTGTAGCGGTCGGTGACATCGTAAACAGAGCCGTAGTAAAGGCTGTCGGAAGTCACACTGATAAGCTGCGTGCTCTTTTCACCGGCGCTGTTTTCATTGGTTTTAAGGTCTGCAATTTCGCAGCTGAAACCCTTCGGAACATCCATACTGAAGCCCATGCCGTCAGAGCTGAACACGATCCCGCTAGCGATTTCCTCAAGAGCCGCTCCGCTATACCTGTCGCTGTAGTCCTTGTCCGGCTCATTATTGATCGTGATGTCCTTTGCAGGTCCTGTAAACTCAAACGACCTAATGCTGTTCTCCGCTTTATTTATAAGCTGCTCATCCGCTCCCCACAAAAAGTAGGTCAGAACTATATATGTATCCTCGTTGTATTCAAAATACCCCGACACCATGCTTTGCTCGCTTATTCCTTGTGTCGTATCCCCATACGAGTGTATTTTCAGAAGATAGCCCTTTCTGCCGTCAGCCAGCTGCATGGTCTGCTTGGGCTCTGCCTCGGTATTTACATATTCGGAGGAAGTAAGGCCTTTGATTATTTCGTCCGTAAGTTCATCCAGACCTATTGCCGGAAGAGGATCGCTGCATTCGTTATTGTCATCCGTGAATCTCATAGCTGTAAGATTCACGGTCAGCTCGGCGCTGTCGGAATTATACTGATGTATCAGCTCGCGCTCCATCATACCGTTTGCGCTGTGCCAGCTGTCCGATACTCCGCAGCAGACCGTTTCGGCAGGCAGGGTAAACCTAAAGTCGAACTCATCATTTGAAAAGGTCGTATCATGGGCATATTCGCCCGCATCTATGTTCCATGCAGAGAACCATTGGTAGCAGTCCACAAGCATATAAACGTCCGACTTGCTTATCTTCGCAGTGATAACATTTCCGGAAAGACTGCTTTCCACTTGGTCGAAATTATCGTTCTCGTCAGAATTTTTGCAAAGCACGATAAGGTTCTCTATGGGCAGGTCGCCCATGTTGTCGGTGTCCACCTCAAAGGAAAGCTCACCGGATCCTCCGTCAAGCTCTATCTCGACCGGGCAGCCGAACAGACCAACAACGCCCGAGCTTATGATATCTGAGCCGTATACGTTTTTGATAACAGCTCCCTCTCCTATCAAACCCGAAAGAGAAGCTTTGATTACCTGAGGCTTTTTGCTGTCAGACAAATCAAGCTCAATGGTTCGCTCCGCCGGTATTTCATCGACGATCTCAGAAGTAAGCTCAGGAGGATCCTTCTCGGATATGGAGGTGATGTCAACGGACTCAACGTCAGTTTCCGAGGGCGCTTCCGACTGTGAACCGTCCTCGTCGATATCGCCGCAGGAACATAGCCCAAGCATTGACAGACAGATAACCGCCGCCAACAACCTTTTCATTCGCACCTCTCCCTTTATCCGTTTATCCATTCACATTCAGACATTGATCTCGGCGGTTTCGTCAGAAACACCATTGGTTTCGATGATCGGTTTAACGCAGTTCTCGATAAACTCCTCGACCTGCTGCGGGCATCTTCCGATATAGTTCTCGGGCTTCATGATAGCGTCCAGCTCTTCTTTGGTGACTTTGAATATGGGGTCGGCGGCTATCAGATCCGCAAGATTGTTATCAAGACCCTCCTGCTTTACTCTCCTGCCAGCCTCCATTGAATACTGTCTGATCCTCTCGTGCAGCTCCTGACGGCTTCCGCCCTTCTCGACTGCGTCCATGATGACATTCTCGGTCGCCATAAACGGCAGCTCTGCCATGACCCTGCGCCTTATTATCTTATCATATACCACAAGGCCGTTTTCGGGGTCGGTAACGTTTATCATAATGTTGAGTATCGCGTCAACGCCGAGGAAGGCTTCGGCAACCGATATTCTCTTGTTGGCGGAGTCATCGAGTGTTCTCTCAAACCATTGTGTTGCGGCGGTGAATGCCGGGTTCAAAATGTCACACATTACATATCTGGAAAGCGACGTGATCCTCTCGTCGCGCATCGGATTGCGCTTATAAGCCATCGCCGACGAGCCTATCTGCCCCTTTTCAAAAGGCTCCTCGATCTCCTTGAAGGACTGAAGGATCCTTATATCGTTTGAAAACTTGCCGGCAGACTGAGCGATCCCAGCCAAAACGCTGCATACTTGGTAATCAACCTTTCTGGAATAGGTCTGACCGGAAACGGGAACGACCTCTTCAAAGCCCATTTCATCGGCGATCATTCTTTCAAGCTGCTTGATCTTATCTGTATCACCGTGAAAAAGCTCCATAAAAGAAGCCTGAGTGCCTGTTGTTCCCTTAGAGCCGAGCAGCTTGAGCTTTGCCAGACGGTAATCCAGATCCTCAAGATCCATGATAAGCTCATTGCACCAGAGTGTCGCTCTCTTGCCGACGGTCGTAAGCTGAGCCGGCTGCAAATGGGTATACGCAAGGCAGGGCATCGACTTATACTTATCCGCAAATTTTGCAAGCTGGTCGATGACCTTGATAAGCTTTCTCTTTACTATCCTCATAGCATCGCGCATGATTATAACATCGGTATTATCTCCGACATAACAGCTTGTAGCGCCAAGGTGAATTATCGGCTCTGCCTTCGGGCAAGCCTTTCCGTATGCATACACGTGCGACATAACGTCATGCCGGCAGACCTTTTCTCTCTCTCTCGCAACATCGTAATCTATATTTTCGATGTTTGCTTCAAGCTCGTCCACCTGCTCCTGCGTTACGCCCAAGCCGAGCTTCATTTCCGCTCTGGCAAGCGCGACCCACAGTCTGCGCCATGTCGTGAACTTCTTGTCCGCAGAAAAGACATACTGCATTTCGGGGCTGGCGTATCTTGTACAAAACGGGCTTTCATAGCTGCTGGTATTGCTCATAGTATCAAATCCTTTATAATTATTATTTTTCAAAGCATAAAACACGATAAATCATATAGCGCCTGTGTGATGATAAACTTGTCCTATATGTAGGCAGCTGACCGGAGGTCAGCGAATCAACGAGGACATAAAACTATAATAGACGCTTTGCGTTTATTATACCATAAATCCGTAGGATTTGTGGTATAATTGTCCGATATGCACGAAGTAAAGCCAAAGGCTTTACGAATGTGCAAGGACATAAACTTATAATAGACGCTTTGCGTCTATTATACCGCGATTTTTGCAAAAATGCAATCTCCTCAGCGCCAAAATAATAATGCCTTTATTATTGCATACTTCACGACCGTATGCTATAATGGATTTTAAGGTGAGCGCAGGCTGTCTGCGCCGATATATTAACTGAAAAGGATGAGAACATATATGAACAAAAACAGCACAGAGATCCTGATGCGAAAACCAACCTGCTGCAAGGACGATCTGACAGCGGTCACAATGAAAGGAGAGCTTATCGAGAGCCGAAGCTGCGGCATCAGCATAGGCTCCGTTACAGAAAACACCGTCAAGCCCTCAGACCAAGCCAACCCGCTTCTCTCCGAAGTTTTCTGCGCCGATCCCACAGCCGTTGAATATGAGGGCCGTCTTTATGTCTACGGCACAAACGACCACCAGCAGTTTGACGCAGTCGGCGCCGAAGGCAAAAACACTTACGAACAGATCAAATCGCTGGTCATGCTCTCAACAGAGGATATGGTCAACTGGACATATCACGGAATAATAAACGTCGGCGAGATCTCGCCATGGGCATATGCCGCATGGGCGCCGTCCGTTGTTTCGCGCGTTGAACAGGACGGCAAGACGCACTTCTATCTCTATTACTCGAACAGCGGCTGGGGTATAGGCGTTCTCACCTCGACATCCCCCACAGGGCCCTGGACAGACCCTCTCGGCAGATCCATTATCGACGGCAATACCGAAGGACTGAACGGCTGCAAGACGCCGTTTGACCCGGGCGTCGTAATTGATGACAACGGCGTAGGCTGGCTTTCATTCGGCGGCGGCGAAAACAGCGCAAGGATAGTCCGCCTCTGCAAAGATATGATATCTCTCGACAGCGAGATGATGTTGATCCCGTCGGAGCATCACTATGAGGCCAGCGAGCTGAACTTCATAAACGGAACATATGTATATACTTACAACAACGACTGGAACGACCACTCGGATATGAAAGAAAAAGGCGAAACCGACTATCCCCCGGCTTGCAGTATGTGCTATCTCACCACCACTACACCGCTTATCAGCGACAGCTGGAAATACAGAGGCTATTACTTCGCAAATCCCGGCGCTCAGGGCCTTGAGGACAGCAACAATCACACGCATCTGCAAAAATACTGCGGTGAGTATTACCTCTTCTACCACTCGGTCTTTCCGCAGAAAAAGCTGGGAACCCAGGGAGGCTTCCGCAGTCTTTGTGTCAACAGGGCGGAAGTCAGCGAGACCGCCGCTTCCATCGGGATAGTCAAAGCAACAAAAGAGGGCGTTTCACAGATAAAGCCTATAGACCCGTTTTCCGAAACCTCGGCTGCAACTCACTTTTCATCCTCCGGCATAAAATATGTCTTTGAACAAAACGGCAGCATTGCTCTCTCGGCGGACACCTCAGACGGCTCTGCGGCATGGGTGCTTGTCAAAGGAGCGGCTTTCACAGACAAGCCGCTTGCTTTCGCGGCAAGAGTTAAAGGCAGGGGCAGGATCGAGGTTCGCGCCGACAGCCTAAGATCCCCGTCTATAGCCTCGGTGGAGTTTGACCAGAATGGTTACTCCGTTGTTTTCACACCGACAGTTGAGGAGATCGGCGGAACCCACGACCTGTATTTTGTCATTTCAAACGGTGCTGTTTTTGACCGGTGGCAGTTCGTAAAATAACCGATCAACAGCATTTCCGCAAGCAGTCCTTAGCCGTGACCTACTGACTTCCGCTCTTAATAAGACGAAACTGCGGAAGAATAAATAAAAATATTGCCGCTTCTTGCCGACTTAACAGCAAGGAGCGGCTTTTTTATTTCCGGCTCGCTCATACCGCAGTCTGATCTTTCAGAAAAACGGCTTATGAAAAAGCGTTTTTGGCGGCAGTCATATTCACCGATCTTCCCGAATATGATTAAACAAAGAACTGAAAGGACGGTGTAAAATGGACTGGCAGGAAGCTTTTTCGGGAAAATGCTTCATATCCGATCTCGGAAGCGAGCAAAGCGTTGAAAGCGACAGCGGTAGTACCCTGCTTTCAAGATACGCTGCGTGGGCGCCGATAGGAAGCAAAAACCACAGGATCGTTGAAATAAGCGACGACCTGCAAACACTCATGGAAAAATATGCGATCCCGCAGGATAGGGTCTGCATACTGATCCGGACATAAAGAAAGGAAGATATATCATGAAAATCGAGGACATAATAAAAAGCTTGGGAACAGCCGTTCAGGAGGCTCATACCGCCGTTCTGGACAAGTCTGCGGAGCAGTTTTTCGCAAAACATTTTGATATCACAGAAAGTAACTCCCTGAATACGGTATATAAGCCCAGAACGATCGAGATAGCCCTGAACAACGACCCGGACGGCAGCTCTTCAAAGATCATATATGTGCCGACGGCTGTTCTGGTTTCGCATAGCGCGCTTTTGATAGACGAGGTAAAGGTCAATTTTAATATAGATATTTCAGAGGAAAGCGACGGAATGAACGCTCAGGTTCAGGGGAACGCGGCTTCCGCCAATACAGGCTCTATGGAAATAGTGTTTAAACGTACCGATGAAGCTGAGGGTCTTGCACGAATAGAAACACAGCTTAACGGTATGCTATAAATTTAAAGGAGGAAAAACTATGGCAATTACAAACGATTTCACAGGATTACCGCTGGGGCTGCTCATATCCCAGCCGATCATTGAGGTGGCAAGAGGTCAGGCAGAGCTTTGCAACGTCTATCTCGATCAGCTGTTCAGACTGGCGTTTAAAACTATGCCCGACACCGATAAGGGGGACGCAGTTGAGGCAAGAGTTGTCAGATTCAAGCTCAACCGTACCGTTGTAGATACAGGCAGCGGCGGCACAAAGGTGGTTCCCGTTGAGGTCGAGGCGCCGCTTCTCGCCCTCGTTCCCGTTCCGGCATTTACAATGGATGAAGCGACCGTTCGTTTTACCATGGAAGTCAAGGATGTTGTTGCCGAAAAGACAGATGTCGGCACACAGACAGGCTTCCAGTCGGGGTTCAGCGCATGGGGCTTCAGCGCCTCTGTATCCGGAAGCGTTACAACCAGCAGAGAGAACACCCGTCAGACAGACAAGACCGCAAAGTATGATATCTATGCCCGTGCCGCACAGCAGCCGCCTGCCGAAGGAATGGCAAAGCTCAGTACGATATTCGCTTCAGTTATCGAGCCTATAACAACAGGCTCATAAAAAACAAGGTGCTATGGGCGTCACAATATTGGCACACAATGATAAATACAAAATAAAAGACAATCCGGCTTCAAAACTGTTCCTTATTATCCGTGATATTTCATTGATCGTAGACAAAGCAGCCAACACCGCATATAACCGGTCTGCGCTCATTCCGACCAGACCAAAGCAGCGTGAATGGGGCGAAACGATAAACGACTACTTTGCGGGCAAGAATGTTTTATTTATGAATGCCGCCTACGGATATGCCGTTGAAGATATCGCGAATACAGCTATAGCTTCAACCTACAGATTTTCCGTCAATGGCTACAGAGTATCTCTTCAGGAGCGCCGCGGCGGTACAATACCGGACATAGTGATAAAAAACAGCGCCGATGAGGATCAGGCATGGCTTGATATAACAAGCGAGCATAATGCCGGACATATTTTCAACAAATCGGGCAGCGGCTGGCTCACCACCGACTTTGTGGCAGAGCTGTTATATCCTAATCTTGATCTGATAAATATCAGAAATTCAGATGACGACAGCATCCCAGCGCGCGCTCATTCGTCGAGTACGATCAGGCTATATAATATCTACCAGAATAAAGTACATGAATACTTTGAAACAACATTTTCCACCGCGCTGAATTATCTGAAACCTCTAAGACCTCTAGAGAAAAAAGACCTGCCTACGATCGCTAAAGCCGTCGAAGCTGCATTCGGTGTTGATTTCCCGAAGAGCAAAAAGCATCCGGCCATAAAATCAATGCTCCAGATGTTTATTGACTGCCAAAGGTACAGCGTCAACAGCGATTTCTCCCGTGAGCTGTTGACAAAATGCTATTCTTCTGAATCGCAGGATAAGTCGCTTGCGAATAATTACATAACGTATTGCTACGAGCATTATTGTAAACGGAACTCAGCCTGCCGGATATAAGCCAAACGCTCCGTCCACAGCCCGAAAAGCTGCGAGCGGAGCGATTTTTTCTTTCTTGTATTTTGGCGCAGTAACCTGTCGGCTTTAAGAATATGTCTGCAAGGCTTATTCAGAAACGATGTTGCTGATCCAGATACCCTTTTTAATCAGAACAAAGCCTACCGCGACCTTAATGATATCCGCCGCCTGGACTATAGCATATACGGTCAGAATAGGCAGCGAAGTGAGCTTGCAAAGACATAATGCCAAGGGCAGCGCGACCGTCCAAGAGAAAACACTGTCAAACAAAAAGGTTATAAGCGTCTTTCCGCCCGAGCGAAGGGTAAAATAAAGTGCGTTGAGAAAGCCCTGAACAGGGAAAAACAGCGCTGTTATTATAATAAATCTGGTCGCCAGCGCGCGGATATCCGAGGTCGTATCGTAGAATTTCGGAAAAACCGCCGAAGCCGCACAAAGGACAGCTGCCACAAAAACGCACACGCCGCCGCAGAACCACATCAGACGGAAAGCATCCTTTTTGGCCTTCTCATAGAGCGAAGCGCCCAGCGTCTGCCCTGAGAGTATTCCGACTGCGGTCCCCAGAGCGACAAAGACAACATTGAAAAGATTGCAAAGAGCGTTTGAAATATTAAGCCCCGCAACAATATCCAGTCCGCGTGTAGAGTAGCACTGAGTCATCGCGGCAAGCGAACCTGCCCACATCATCTCGTTCAGAAATATCGGCAGCCCCTTACGGATTATTCTCGCAGCCGTTTCCCTGTCAACCAGCAGCGTCTTGTAGACTCCCTGCAAAAACGCGTGCCTTCCGGACCGTAGATGTGACCATATAACTATGACCGCAAATTCAACAAATCTCGCCATTACAGTCGCGATCGCCGCTCCTTTTACGCCCATCTCAGGAAAACCGAACTTTCCGTATATCAGCAGATAGTTGAACACAATGTCCACCGCGACGGAGATCACTCCGCTTATCATGGGCTTTACACTGTCGCCGGTTTCTCTCAGACTGCTGACATATCCCTGCGCCAGCGCAAAAGGAGGCAGACCGAGCAGCATAATACTCAGATACTCTTTGGCAAAGCGCATGGTCTCGGCCTTGTCGATATCGGCGCTCTCACCGCGCAAATAAAGTCCGATAAGTGTCTCTCCGCCGAATATGAATACGGCAAGACCCATCAGCAGACAGGCAAGGCATATCCACTGCTTTATACGAAAGACCTTTTTAAGCCCCTCCGTATTGCCCTGACCGTAATACTGCGCGCCGTAGATCCCGGGGCCGGATATGCCGCCGAACACCGCCAGATTGAAAACAAATATCAGCTGCCCGACTATCGAAACTCCGGTTATCGCCTCTGTACCCAGACTGCCTACCATCACATTGTCAACAAGCCCGACCGCATTCGTTATCCCGTTTTGTATCATCATCGGCACAGCGAGAAGCGCCGCCCTTTTGTATATATCGTTTCTCCGATCCATAAAACCACCGTAAAAAGTCAGAATGTCAGAATAGTATAACACATTTTTTCTGTTCTTTCAAGAGCAAATACAAAAAAATCCCGCCCGTGCTTGCAATTATCGCAAAGCTGTGATATACTGTTATAGGCAACACCGCATAATTATTGTCGAGCGATTGCACCGTCAGATTTTTCGCCAGATTGTATAAATTGAGCGCTG
The DNA here is from genome assembly GCA_002479715.1 of Ruminococcus sp. UBA7477. Lineage (GTDB taxonomy): Bacteria > Bacillota > Clostridia > Oscillospirales > Ruminococcaceae > UBA7477. Next base: position 12,731 of record DLOT01000009.1, read on the forward strand.
GCAGGCTAACGCCTGTCAAGCGAGATTTGTGCAAGATGACGGAAAAGATGCAAGCAAGCGCCGACAAAGCGCGTGGTGCGCTAATTGCGCGGTGTTGCCTATAGTATATCTGACTTTTATCACGGAGAGGAAGGCTTTTCAGCTATGAAAGATATTATACTAACAGGCGACCGCCCGACAGGCTCGCTGCATCTCGGCCATTATGTCGGCTCGCTCAAAAACAGAGTTACCCTGCAGAATACGGATAAATACGATCAGTTTGTTATGATAGCAGACATTCAGGCTCTGACCGACAACGCTAACAATCCCGAAAAGATCCGCGCCAATCTCCTCGAAGTAATGCTCGACTACCTCGCCGCGGGTCTTGACCCGGAAAAGACAACTATATTCGTTCAGTCGCAGATACCGGCGCTTTTTGAACTGCCGATGTACTACTCCAACCTTGTCACCATGTCGCGTCTGGAGCGCAATCCCACGGTGAAAAACGAGATCAAGCTGCGCGGCTTTGAAAGAAATCTGCCGGTCGGCTTTATGACCTATCCCATAAGTCAGGCCGCCGACATCACCGCTTTCAAAGCAAAATACGTTCCCGTAGGCGACGATCAGCTTCCGATGCTGGAGCAGGCACGGGAGATCGTATCCTCCTTTAACCGCATTTATAACTGCGAGGTCCTTGTCGAGCCGGAAGCGATACTCCCCGAAAATCACGGCTGTTCCCGTCTGGTCGGAACCGACGGCAACGCGAAAATGAGCAAGTCGCTCGGCAACTGCATATATCTGAAGGACGACGAAAAAACACTCAAGCAGAAGATCATGTCGATGTATACCGACCCGCTCCATATAAACGTCAGCGACCCCGGTCATATCGAGGGCAATACTGTGTTCGCATATCTCGACGCCTTTGCGACCGACGCGGATGTTTCGGCGCTGCTGCCCGAATATGCAGGTCTTGACGAGATGAAAGAGCATTATAAACGCGGCGGTCTCGGCGATATGAAGTGCAAAAAGCTCCTGAACAGCGTTATGCAGGAGCTGCTCCGCCCCATTCGTGAGCGCCGGGAGGAGTTCGCGAAGGACAGAGGATATCTGCTTGACTCCCTCTCGAAGGGCAGCGCTAAGGCGCGGGAGGTGTCTGACAAGACGCTCGGCGAGGTTCGCGCCGCGATCGGCATAAACTACTTCAGCGGAAGCTTAAAGCTTCACCTGTAGCCGCCTTGCCGA
>DLOT01000009.1:13989-14357 GCA_002479715.1 Ruminococcus sp. UBA7477
AAGGAGGAGCAGCGGAATGAGTGCGCTTTTCGTGTCTGCATGGAATGCCTGCACGGAAACAAACGATATGAAGCTTGCGACGACGCGACGGTGGGACGAACATTCACCCGAACAAACAGAATATTTGCAATAACGCAAAAGGAACACCCTCTCTTGCAGGGCGTTCCTTAATAATACATAGTTTTCTATAAGTTAAACGGCTGCATCTTAACCGATACAGCCGCTTTAATTTGTAGAAAAACCATAGTTTTCAAAGGGAAGTCCTCTCTTGCAGGGCGTTCACACTACACCCCTTGTGGAGCGCAAACCGTAAAGAGTTCCGCCGTCACACTATCTATCTTACTAATCTATGTTCGGCAAGGCGGCAT
>DLOT01000009.1:14439-17688 GCA_002479715.1 Ruminococcus sp. UBA7477
CCCAGCCGCTCTATATCCTCCTCCGAACGAATACCTCCCGCATAGGTGCAGACTATGGGGCTTTGGCTCAAAACCGATGCCAAAGCGCCGTCTATCCCTCCGCGCTTTCCCTCAACATCCACCGCATGAACGAGAAGCTCGTCGCAGCAGCGGGAAAACTCACAAAGAGTCTGCCTGTCAAGCTTAATATCAGAAAGCTTGCTCCAGCGGTCTGTCGCTATAATGTATTCGTCGCCGACACGCTTGCAGCTCAGATCCAGAACAAGCCGCTCCCTGCCGACCGCCGAAACCATATCACGCAGGCTTTTTTCGCACACCCTTCCGTCCCTGAAAACGAAAGAAGTCACAATAACATGGCTGGCGCCGGCCTCCAGAAATTCTTCGGCATTGTCCGGAGTTATCCCTCCGCCGACCTGAAGCCCTCCGGGATAAGCGGCCAGCGCTCCGAAAGCCTGTACCTTATCAGCCTCATACTCCTCGCTGCCCCGGGGATTCAGCAGAATAATATGTCCGCCCGTCAAACCGCGGGACTTATAAAGCCCGGCAAAATAATCTCCGCCTTTTTGAGAAACATAATTCTCAGAAACACCGCCGTCTTTAAGACTGCCGCCGACTATCTGCTTGACCTTTCCGTCGTGAATGTCAATACAAGGTCTGAATTTCATATTACCTTGCCTTTGTGCGGATCTCCTCCGCAAGCTTTTTAACAGCCTCTGTGTAGTTCATATCGGGTATCTCGCCTTCCTTGCGCGAACGAACCGTGACCGTCTGATTTGTGACCTCCTTGTCGCCGACTATGAACATATACGGTATTTTTTCAAGCCGTGCCGCCTTTATCTTCGTTCCGATGTTCTCGTCGCGGCCGTCAACAGTAACGCGCATATTGTAATCGTTTGTGAGCAGCCCAGCAAGCTTGTCCGCATATTGTCTGTGAGCCTCGCCGATAGGCAGGATCCTGACCTGCTCGGGAGCGAGCCACAGCGGCAGAACTCCGGCATACTTTTCGAGCATATAAGCCAAAGTTCTCTCATAGCAGCCGAGAGATGTCCTGTGGATAATATAAGGAAGCTTCTTCTTGCCGTCCTTATCGACATAATACATACCGAACCTCTCGGCGAGAAGCATATCTATCTGAATGGTTACCAGCGTATCCTCCTTGCCGTAAACATTCTTATACTGAATATCAAGCTTAGGTCCGTAGAATGCCGCCTCGTCAATACCGATCTCATAGTCAAGGCCGATGTCGTCAAGGATCTTTTTCATTACCGACTGAGCGTGTTCCCACTGCTCGGGCGTACCCTCATACTTGTTCTGCGGGTTTGCGGGATCCCACTGCGAGAAACGGAAGGTGCAGTCTTCTAACAGTCCGACTGTTCCGAGGAAGTATTTCGCAAGCTCCAGACAGCCCTTGAATTCTTCTTCAAGCTGATCGGGACGAAGAATATAATGTCCCTCTGAGATAGTGAACTGGCGCACTCTGATAAGGCCGTGCATCTCGCCGCTGTCCTCATTGCGGAAAAGTGTTGAGGTTTCAGTCAGGCGCATAGGCAGATCTCTGTATGAGCGCTGTCTGTTGAGAAATACCTGATACTGGAACGGGCAGGTCATCGGGCGAAGCGCAAAGCACTCCTTCTCCTCGTCATAGGGGTCTCCGAGAATAAACATTCCGTCAAGATAGTGATCCCAGTGTCCCGAGATCTTATACAGGTCGCGCTTGGCAAAAAGCGGAGTCTTGGTCAGCTGGCAGCCCTTTGACTGCTCAACATCCTCGACCCATCTCTGGAGCAGCTGGATAACTCTTGTTCCCTTGGGCAGCATGATCGGCAGACCCTGACCGATATAATCAACAGTCGTAAAGTATTCAAGCTCGCGGCCTATCTTGTTGTGGTCGCGAAGCTTTGCCTCCTCCTGCTGCTTGAGCCATTCCTCAAGCATCGAGGCCTTGGGAAATGCCGTTCCGTAAACGCGGCAGAGCTGCTTGCCCTCGTCCGCCTTGCCCCAGTATGCGCCGGTGCAGGCAGTCAGCTTGACAGCCTTGATAACGCCGATATTCATAATGTGCGGGCCTGCGCAAAGGTCGATAAAATCTCCCTGCTTATAAAACGACAGCTTCTCTCCCCTGTCATCATGCTTTTTGATAAGCTCAACCTTGTAATCCTCACCGCGCTCGCTCATAAGCTTAACAGCCTCGTCGGCAGAAAGCTCAAATCTTTCAAGCTCCAGACCTTCTTTTACAAGGCGCTTCATCTCAGCCTCGATCTTTTCAAGATCCGCAGGCGTAAACGGCTTTTCAACGTCAAAATCGTAATAGAAACCCGTATCTGTAGCCGGACCTCTTGCCAGCTTCGCCTCAGGATAAAGATTTTTGACTGCCTGCGCGCAAACGTGAGAGGCAGTATGCCGGAAGGTTTCCCTGCCCGACTTTGAATCAAAGGTCAGAACCTCAAAGCTGCAATCGCTGTCAACGACGCTTCTGATGTCCTTTACCTCTCCGTTGATCTTGACGCAGCAAGCAGACTTGTAAAGCCCCATGCCGATCTCCTTGACGATCTCAGCCGCAGGCATCGCCGATGCGATCTCCTTAACGGAGCCGTCTTTAAGTGTTACCTTAATCATTTCAAAAACTCCTTTACAAATAGATTTATTATTGATTTCTTACGACGCAAGCCATTGCTTTATACTTCCCAGCAGCTCACCGAAGAAATATGTATACTTGTATATTATCCAAAGCCAAACCGCACATACCGAAAACAGACTAGCCGTGTAGATCATTCTCAGTATCCGCCTGACCTTTTTCGTAAAAGCCGAGGACAGACCGTCATAAAAATGACCCAGCCAGTAGATCACGATAAAAACCGGAATAAATATCAGCATAGCCAGCTTTGAATCAATCGTGTAAACAGTGATGCGATAAGCGATATAATCAAGGTATATCCCCAAAGCAACACTCGCCGCAACACATAAGACCGACAGCACTTTTCGCATCAGCAATCTCCTTTAAAAAACAAAAAATCCCGCAAAAGCCCATAGATACAGACTTTTCGGGACGTCTTATCCAAAAAACGCGGTTCCACCCAAAATTCAGGGCCAAAAGCCCCCTCATCGCCGGCAGCAATACCGACACACCCGCTAACGCCGGGCATACGTCACTCATTAGGTGCGCTCACAGGGCGGTGTCCGCCAAAAACCAATGCTCGCCGCCCGCGCTTCCAGCCAAAGGCGCAGGCTCTCTGCTGCGGCAAATACGGC
>DLOT01000041.1:0-2232 GCA_002479715.1 Ruminococcus sp. UBA7477
GGGTCTGCCGCGTAATTTGGGTGGTACCACGGAGCTGCTTCGTCCCATTTTTGCGGGCGGAGCATTTTTATTTGAGATTATTAAAGGAGACGAGTTTGAAAACAAGTTTTGTTTCGGCGACTTCGTCTTGATTTGCTTATGTTGCAAAGCAACGTTTCACAAACCACAAAACTTTAAATAGGAAAGGATATTAAATATGAAGTGGACAGGATTAAACGAACTCAGGGAAAGCTATCTTAAATTTTTCGAGAGCAAGGGCCATCTGCGGATGGATTCGGCGCCGCTCGTGCCTCAGGGCGACAACTCGGTGCTGCTTATCAACGCCGGTATGACTCCGCTCAAGAAGTTTTTTCAGGGCATTGAAACTCCGCCCCGCAAGAGAGTGACTACTTGCCAGAAGTGCATCAGAACGCCCGATATAGAAAACGTCGGACACACAGCGCGCCATGGAACATATTTTGAGATGCTAGGCAACTTCTCTTTCGGCGATTACTTCAAGCATGAGGCGACCGCATGGGCTTGGGAGTATCTCACCAAGGTGCTTGAGATCCCCGAGGACAGGCTTTGGGTTACGATATATGAGCAGGACGACGAGGCAGGGGATATCTGGGCGGACGAGATCGGAGTCCCGCGCGACAGGATCATCAAGCTGGGCAAGAAGGATAACTTCTGGGAGCACGGAAGCGGTCCGTGCGGTCCTTGTTCGGAGATCCACTTTGACAGAGGTGAAAAATACGGTCCGTTCGAGAGCTTTGAGCAGGCAGGCGACTGTGACAGGATCATCGAGATATGGAACCTGGTATTCACTCAGTTCGATAACGACGGAAACGGCAACTACAGTCAGCTCGCCACCAAGAATATAGATACGGGAATGGGCCTCGAAAGACTTGCCTGCGTTATGCAGGGTGTTGACAATATGTTTGAGGTCGATACAATAAAGAATATCATCAACCGTATCTGCGGCGTTTGCGGTAAGACCTACGGCGATAATGCTAAGGACGATGTTTCTATCCGTGTTATCACCGACCATGTGAGAGCCTCGACTTTTATGGTAGGCGACGGGGTAAGACCTTCAAACGAGGGCAGGGGCTATGTTCTCCGCAGACTGCTTCGCCGTGCTGCCCGTCATGGCAGGCTCCTCGGCGTAACAAGACCATTCCTGACCGAGATCGTCGAGCAGGTCATCATCGAGAACAAGAGCGCCTATCCTGAGCTTGCCGAAAAGAGCGAGTATATAAAGAAGGTCATTTCCACCGAGGAGGAAAATTTCAACAGGACGGTCGAAAAGGGCTTTGCGCTGCTCTCCGAGCTTATCGAAAATATCGGTGATAACGGTATGCTCAGCGGCGACGACGCATTCAAGCTCCACGATACCTACGGCTTTCCGCTTGATCTGACAAGAGAGATACTAGGCGAAAAATCGCTGACTCTCGACGAGGAGCGCTTTAAGGAGCTGATGGTGAACCAGAAGCAGACGGCGAGAGCAAATCAGGCGTTCAAGGGCGGATGGGACGAGGCATCTATGAATGCCGTTTCGGAGTTTAATACCGAGTTTGTCGGATATGACACTCTGGAGCAGGAAACAAAGATCCTTGCAATGCTTGCCGGCGGCGACAGTATCAACACAGCAGGCGAGGGGGACAGCGTTATCACAGTTATCGAGAAAACTCCTTTCTATGCGGAAATGGGCNNGTCAGGTAGGAGATAAGGGAACGATCTCTTCCGCAAACGGCGTTATGCGGGTTCTTGATACAAGAAAGGCCGCAACCGGTCAGTTTGTCTGTGAGTGCGTGGTCGAAAGCGGGACCTTCTTTGTCGGCGACACGGTAACGGCAAAGGTAGACGAGGAGCTTCGCGCCGCTACAGAGAGAAATCACACCTGCTGTCATCTCCTACAGGCGGCGCTGAGAGAGGTTTTGGGCGACCATGTTCATCAGGCAGGCTCTTATGTTGACGCAGACAGATGCCGCTTTGACTTCTCGCATTTCAGCGCTATGACCGCAGAGGAGCTTGAAAAGGTCGAGCAGCTTGTAAATGAGGAGATACTAAAGGGCATACCCGTCGTGACTGAGGAGCTTCCCATTGAGGAAGCGCGGAAAAAGGGCGCTATGGCGCTGTTCGGGGAAAAATACGGCAATATAGTCAGAGTCGTTTCAACAGGCGACGGCTTTTCTACAGAGTTCTGCGGCGGAACACATCTCGATAACACTTCAAAGGCGGGTCTTTTCAAGA
>DLOT01000041.1:2270-9367 GCA_002479715.1 Ruminococcus sp. UBA7477
TTGAGGAGATCAACCGCAGAATGAAAGACGCCGCAAACGTTCTGAAGCTTAACGACCCTTCTATGCTGGCTGATAAGATAATGAGCGTTCTCGAGGAGAACAAGGGCCTTGAGAAGGTCGCTGAGGGCCTAAAAAAGCATATTGCCGACGATATATTCAAGCAGATGATACAAAGCTGCCGCGAGGTCTGCGGTGTTAAAATAATGGCAAATATGCTGTCGAACATCGGCTCGGATATGTATGAGAAGTTCGCCGAGGANNGCGTCGATGAGCCGTTTGTTATGCTGATGGCCGGAACTGCGGACGAAAAGCCTAAGCTTCTGTGCGCCTGCTCAAAGGCGGCGATCGCTAAGGGCGTCCATGCAGGCAATCTCGTTAAGCAGGCAGCTGCGATCACAGGAGGCAAGGGCGGCGGACGTCCCGACATGGCTATGGNNTTTGCATTCGACAGCCTTGTGACAAATATGATTTCAAAATAAGACAACAAAGCAAAGCGGAGGAAAATAAAATGAGTGATTGCCTTTTCTGTAAAATAATCGCGGGTGAGATCCCGTCTGCAAAGGTCTATGAGGACGAGCTGGTCTATGCCTTCAAGGATATAAACCCCATAGCGCCCGTCCACATTCTGATAATTCCCAAGCAGCATATTTCCAAGCTTGAGGACGTTAATGCTGAGAACAGCGCAGTAATATCTCATATATTTGAGGTAGCTGCAATCTTGTCTAAACAGCTTGGCTTGAAAAACGGATTCCGCATCGTTTCAAACTGCGGAGAGGACGCGGGACAGACCGTATTTCATATTCACTTCCACCTGCTTGCAGGAAGAAAGCTGGGCTGGGAGGAGCAGTAAAATATAGGAGATTCAGATGAGGCGGAAAACAGTTACCATCGGCATAGCTTATGTGTGCGGGCTTTTTCTCGCCTCTCTTTTATCGGTGCGCGCAGGCTGTTATGTTATGATGTCTGCGGCGGCAGTCAGCGCATTGCTGGCTATCCGATTTGATTATAGGGTCTGCCTTTTAATTGGCGCTGCATTTGCCGTCGGAATGGGAAATTATATCTGGCATACGGTGACCGTATATGACAAACTGGTCGCATTTGACGGACAGGAGGTCGTTTTCAGCGGCTGTGTCAGGGATATTTCCTATACGGGAGCCGACAGATATTCCGTGACATTGCGTGGAGAGCTTAACGGAGTAAAAACAGACATAGAGTTTTTAACAGGAGATATTTCCGCAGATTATGGTGACAGGGTAACCCTGAGAGCAACCTTGTCCGCTGTTTCAGACAGCCTGAAATATCGGGCAGAAAGCTATCAGAAGCCGAAAAGTATGTTTTTGAGCGGAGGATATGCGCAGGTGTTGTCTGTAGAGGACGGCGGCTTCAGTATAAGAAGCGCCGTGCTTCATTACCGCGACTATCTGTTTGATCTGATATTGGAAACCCTACCGGGGCGCGAGGGCGGCTTTATTGCCGCGATGCTCTGCGGAGATAAATCACAGCTGGACGGCCAAACAAAGACAACGCTCTATCGGTGCGGCGTGGGGCATATTTTCAGCGTTTCGGGAATGCATCTTATGCTGATATCCTCGGCTGTTATGTTTGTACTCAGGAGGTTAAGGCTAAGAGTAATCCTGAGGTTTGCGCTGGGCGAGGGTGCGGTGCTTTTGTTTGTTGTATTTGCCGGCGGCTCGACCTCGGTCATCAGAGCTGCTGTGATGATGACCCTTTTGAACTCATCGCTTATTATGCGGCGCAGCTATGACTGCCTCAGCTCGCTGCTTCTCAGCGTTATGCTGATAACTGCCGTAAACCCTTATGCTGTAAGAAGCGTATCGCTGATAATGTCCGCAGGAGGGGCTTTTGCAATGGGAGTTGCGGCGCCTAAGGCTATGAGCCTTGTCAAAAACGGGACGAGGTTTTCTGCCGTTAAAAAAGCGCTTGCCGCGGCGACTGTGGTTTCGGTTATAATGATGCCTGCGAGCCTATACTTTTTCGATGAGATATCAATTATCTCCCCGATCGCAAACGCACTGCTGATCCCGGTTTTCACGGTCACTCTGACCCTGGCGGCAGCNNGCCGTTGCGCTGACCGGCGGACTAGGCTTTTTCGCTATGCCGCTGCTTATGATCGCCGGCCTTGCGGCAAAGCTGCTGCTGTTTGTCGGAGATGTTTTTGCAAAGATACCCTTTGCATATATCCCGACAGGCTACAAAAGCGTTCGCGCGGCTGCAATGATATGCTGGCTGACGGCGCTGATGGTAACTGTCTGCCGCAAAAAGTTCGACGCCTATTCGGCAGCTNNTGTCGGCAAGTATCGCAAACTCGGCGCTTCTGGCTGATACCGTTCGCATCTATATCCTCAGCGACGATAAGTCGCAGACGGCGGCCGTGATAAACGGCTCAGAGTGCGTGATAGTCAATATGAGGGGCGACGGCGGGCTTTCGGGCGCTGTCAAAAGGCTCTGTGACTGCAAGGGAGCCACAGAGGTTATCGCCTTTTATGATCTCACGGATTCGCGCTCGGCGGTCGCGGCGGTAGNNCGGTAGGCGACAGGTTTGATCTGCAAGGCGCGGAAGTGAACAGTCCGCTCAACGGCTTTGCCGATTTCGAGCCTTACGAAAGCTCTGTGGAAATGCGCTTTGACGGAAGAACATTCTGTATAAGATCGGGTGGCGCGGCGGAAGTCGGAGAGCTTTGCATAGGCGGCGAAACGGTTTATACAGCAGCAAACGGAAAGATCTATACATTGCCGGGCGACTGCACGGAGATCGTAATAACAAAAGACGGTTTGGATATAAGGAGGCTGGACTATGGCTTTGCTGAGTGACGCACAACTTGCCGCTTCAATACGGGCGGGAGATATAAAAAATGTATATTATTTCTACGGCAAGGATACTGCGGCGATCCAAAGCTACACTTCGCGGCTTGTCGAAAAGCTGGCCGGCAAGGGCGGCGACAGCCTGAATCTTCACAGACTGAGCGGCGCAAAGCTTTCAATGAGTGAGCTGTGGGACTGCTGCAATATGCTTCCCTGCTTTGCCGACAGGGTCGTGGTGACGGTAAACGATCTGAACTGCGATGCGGGCGGATTTTCAAAAAACGACTTCGATTATATATTGGATATGGTCGCAGATCTGCCCGAAACGACCACCCTTATTTTCTATGCGACCGGCGTTGACCTTTATAAAAACAAAAAGTATCTGTCCGACAGAAACGAAAAGCTCAACAAGCTTTGTCAGAAAATCGGGAACTCCTGCGAGTTTTCGTTCAAAACGCCCGAGGAGCTTGCAAAGATCATCGGCGGCAGATTACAGAAAAACGGTTGCTCGATCAGCAAGAAAAACGCCGTTTATCTCGCCCAGAAATGTCTTTGCGAAACGGAGAGCATCAACTCCGAGATTGCCAAGCTTTCAGCCTATGCTGAGGGCAGAGAGATAACCGAGGACGACATTGATATGCTTTGTGCGCGCAGGCTTGACGCGGATACCTTTAAGCTTGCCGGCTTTATAGTCCGCAAAAACGCAGACGCTGCTTTTAGTCTGCTAGGAGAGCTTTATGATATGCAGCAGCCGACGATCTCGATAATAGCGGCAATGACAGCCGGCTTTAGCGATATCTACCGGGCAAAGGCGGCGGTTTCGGCAAGAAAGGGTACAGCGGATATCGTTTCGGATTTCAGCTACCCCAAGAACCGTGCTTTTGCAGTTGAGCGGGCTGCGGGGGAGTGCAGATATGTCAGCGAGGATCGGATAAGGAACTGCATAAAAGCGCTTGCCGAGGCGGATGTAAAAGTTAAGATGTCTCCTGTTGACGACAGGATCATTCTGGAGCGCTGCATTACACTTATGCTGGAGAAATAGTCTATGTCAGATAAAAAGCAGCTTCTGCATATTGAGCAGGCGATTATTGTTGAGGGCAGATACGATAAGATCAAGCTCTCTCAGGTGACAGACGCCGTTGTGATCGAAACTAACGGCTTCGGCATATATAATGACAGCGATAAGCGTTCGCTGATAAGGCACTATGCTCAAACGACGGGTATTATAATCCTGACCGATTCTGACAACGCGGGGCAGCAGATACGGGGAGCCGTAAAAAGCATCTGCGGCGGCGGAAAGGTTTTCAACGCCTATGTTCCCGAGGTGTTTGGCAAGGAGAAGCGTAAGTCAAGACCCTCAAAGGAGGGTAAGCTGGGCGTCGAAGGACTGGAAGCCGGTGTCATCGCAAAGGCGCTTATGTCGGCGGGAGTTTCGGTTTCTGAACGGAAAAGCCTTGAAAAGGTAACCATGAGAGATTTTATTCTCGACGGGCTTTCGGGAGGAAGAGACAGCAGGGCGGCAAGAGAAAAGCTGCTCAGCGCGCTGGGTCTGCCGAAGTCACTGTCAGCCAAGGCGCTGCTTGATGTTATCAATTCGTCATATACTCCCGCCGAATACCGGGAGCTTGTAAATAAACTGTTCTAGAAAGGCAGGTGCGGTAAAACGGTTTTCTCGGGTATTGCATTTTTATTTTACTTCCTTCCCTTGGCGCTGGGACTTTATTTTGCTGCGCCGAAAAATCTGAAAAACTTTGTCCTCATGATAACGGGGCTGCTCTTCTATGCTTGGGGAGAGCCGAAATATGTGCTCATACTTATGATCTCCTGCGCGATAGACTATGCGGCAGGCCTTTTGATAAACCGTTTTGACAGCCGTCCGAAGATAAGAACCCTGTTTTTGATAGTTTCGGTAACTATGAACCTGGGGCTTTTGTCGGTCTTCAAATACGGCTCTTTTGCGATACAAAGCCTTAACGGCTTTTTCGGCCTTTCTCTGACAGACCCGCATCTGCCGCTGCCTGTCGGAATATCTTTTTTCACATTTCAGAGTATGTCATATACGATCGATCTCTATCGGCGTAAGATCGGGGTGCAGAAAAATCCCGTAAGCTTCTGCGCCTATGTGACGATGTTCCCGCAGATCGTTGCCGGTCCGATAGTGCGCTACAGTGACGTGGCCGAGGAGCTTGACAGCAAAAAGGTCTCGCTTGACGGCATTTCAGAGGGCATCGCGCTGTTTGTCAAGGGGCTTTCCAAAAAGGTATTGCTGGCAAACTCGGTAGGCGAGCTTTGGGCGGTAGTCAAGGCTTATGACTACTCGAAAATGTCGGCGGCGATAGCATGGGTGGGAATAATCGCCTTTGCGTTTCAGATATATTTCGATTTTTCCGGCTATTCCGATATGGCGGTCGGTCTGGGCAGAATGATGGGCTTTCACTTTCCGCAAAACTTTGACCACCCCTATGAGTCGCACAGCGTGAGCGAGTTCTGGCGGAGATGGCATATAACACTCGGCTCATGGTTTCGGAGCTATGTGTATATTCCTCTGGGCGGAAACCGCAAGGGAAAGTTCAGAACCCTGTGCAATCTTATGATAACCTGGGCGCTTACCGGTCTTTGGCACGGTGCGGACTGGAACTTTGTGCTGTGGGGGCTTTACTTCGGTCTGCTGATATGTGCTGAAAAGCTGTGGCTGGGGGAAGCTCTGAAAAAGCTGCCGGGGATATTGTCCGCGGCTTATACTTTGATCGCGGTGCTGTTCGGGTGGGTACTGTTTGAAACCGATTCGCTTTCTGAGTGCTTATCATACATCAAGGCTATGCTGGGGCTTACCGGAAATGCCGGAGACAGAAACGATCTTTATCTGCTCGGCTCCTACGGCCTTGTGCTTGCCGCCTGCCTGCTGCTGTCGACCTCGGTTTTCGACAGGGTGCTGACAAAGCTGAAAAGCGTTCGGCCGAACACGATCGCAGTGTCAGTGCCGTTTGCCGAGCTTGCGGCTCTGCTGCTTTGCACAATATATCTCATTGACTCAACATACAATCCGTTTTTGTATTTCAGATTTTAAAAGGGGGGATATCTGTGGATAAGAAAAACAGGCTGGCAGGCGCCGCAAAGGTCACTTCGCTGATATTCTTTTTCGGAGCGCTGTTGTTTTTTGCGGTCATGACGCTCCTGAGCCCTAAGGAGAGCTATTCCCAAACGGAAAACAGGGTTTTGGCGGAAGCACCCGAATTTTCTTTTGAAAGCTATCTGAATGAGAGCTTCATGAAAGAAACCGAGAGCTATCTTGCCGACAGTTTTTTTCTCCGCAGTAATCTGATCGCTTCCAAAACGACCTTCGAGCGCCTGTTGGGAAAAACCGAGATAGGCGGGGTCTTGCTGGTCAAAAACAGAATGATGCTGCCTTTTCCCGAGGTCGATGATAATATCCTGTCACAGAATATCGAAGCTGTAAGCTCGCTTGCCGAGTATTCGCAGGTCCCTGTATACGCAATGCTTGTTCCTACCGCTGCGGGGATCTACGGCGAGGAGCTGCCAAAAAACTATAAAAATGCAGACCAGAAGGCGCTTATCGATAGTATCTATGAAAGGCTTTCGCAAAAGGTTACGGTTCTGAATGTATATTATCCGCTCTATTCCGCAAGGGATGACTATATATATTATAAGACGGACCATCATTGGACCGCTCTCGGGGCGTTCTATGCCTATGAAAGCACGGTATCGTCAATGGGCTTCAAGCCGGTCAGACTCAGCAGCTACAGCATAGAACACGTTTCAGACGGTTTCCTCGGAACACTTTATGCTAAGGCGCCCACCAACCGATACGGAAGCGATACGATCGACGCCTTCCGTGTGAAAAACGGCTTTAACATTACGGGTGTGACTGTCAACGGCGAGCAGTATGACTCGATGTATTTTTATGACAAGCTTAATATCCTGAACAAGTACGGCTTTTATCTCGGCAGCGCGACCTCACCAGTTACGACGATAACCTCCGACTGCACCAACGGCAAGCGGCTGCTTATTATCAAGGATAGCTACGCGCAGTGTCTCGCGCCGTTTTATACTCAGCATTACAGCGAAATAACGATGGTCGATCTGAGGACTTTTGCCACAGCCGGCATAAGGAGCGCGCTTCAGCTCGACAGCTTCGACGCCGTATTGATCGTTTATAACCTCGCGGATTTCGTTCAGGACAGCAATATCGTAAAACTTTCTTTTTGATATTGAGGCAACACCGCACAATCAGCGCGCCACGCGCTTTGTCGGCG
>DLOT01000041.1:9413-22712 GCA_002479715.1 Ruminococcus sp. UBA7477
AATCTGACGGCGCAATCGCTCGACAATAATTATGTGGTGTTGCCTTGAAAAACCGGCGCAAATGTGGTATACTAAACTTAGTATGTATGCATACTTGTATGCGTGAAAGGACTGACAAAGATGCAGGAATACATTGATCTGATAGATCTGAACGACTATCCGACCCTTTGGTGGGAGGACATAATATTCTTGGCTCACGAGATCAAGGCCCACCCGGAGAATTACGCAAAGCGGTGTGCCGGAAAGATCATGGCGACATTGTTCTATGAGCCGTCAACGAGAACGCAGATGTCTTTTCAGGCGGCTATGCTCCGCTTGGGCGGCGGAATAATCGGCTTTGATAACCCGGCGACCTCATCAGTTGCCAAGGGCGAGAATCTCAAGGATACCGTCCGCATTGTCAGCACCTACGGAGATATACTTGTTATGCGCCACCCTAGCGCGGGTGCGGTAAAGGCGGCGGCGCTTTCGGCGCTTTGCCCGGTCATAAACGCGGGCGACGGCGGACATCTTCATCCGACTCAAACACTGACCGACCTGCTCACTTTGTATGAGGAAAAGGGAAGGCTTGATAATCTGACAATAGGACTTTGCGGCGACCTTAAAAACGGAAGGACCGTTCACTCACTGCTCAAAGCCATGAGCGCTATGCCGAATAACCGCTTCGTGCTGATATCGACGAAAGAACTGGAGCTTCCCGAATATATCAAGAAGATCCTGCGCGAGAGAAACGCAGGCTTCTGCGAGGTGTCAACTCTGGAGGAGGCGATCGGCGAGCTTGATGTTCTTTATATGACGCGAATACAAAAAGAGCGCTTTGCCTCGGAGCAGCAATACCTGGAGCAGAAGAATATTTATGTTCTCGATGCGCAGAAAATGAAAAAAGCAAAGCCCGATCTGGCGGTGCTGCATCCGCTGCCAAGGGTAGACGAGATAGCTATTGAGGTCGATGATGATCCGAGAGCCAAGTATTTTGAACAGGCCAACTACGGAATGTATGTCAGAATGTCGCTGATACTGCTGGTGCTTGAAAAGAGCCTCAAGCCCGCAGAGCTTTTCAGGGGCGAGGTGAGAAACGACATAACCTGCAAAAACCCCAAGTGTATCACAAATACAGAAAAATATCTGCCGCATTCGTTTGTTATAAACGGTAATGAGGCAGTCTGCGAATATTGTGACGAAACCACAATATTATAATACATAGCAAACGACATAATATTTTTTGGCGTTTGCTATTTGCCGATTCGCACGCAGCGAACGTAAGTGAGCGATTGTGCGAGGCAATTAAAATCATATACATAAAGAGATGGAGACATTTATGGAAGCCGGAAAGAAGAAATATAAAATACTATGGAACAGAGTGATAATTGCGGTGATCGTGCTTGCTGCCGTTCTGGCAGGAGCGATATGGCTTCTTGTCAAGGTAATTTCAGGTATTGCCGGGCTGTTTGGCGGCGATGAAAGCAGCTCTGCCAAAGAGGCGGCGGTATCGGTTTCGGACAGCAGCTCTGCCGTTTCACAGACCTTACAGGAATCATCATCTGAAACTGAGATAAAGAAGCTCAAGATAGTTATAGATCCGGGACATGGTGGAACCGACGCGGGCGCGCTGGATAAGACCGAAACGAGAATGGAGAAAAACGACGCCTTGAGAATTGCGCTGGCAGTTCAAAAATATCTCGGTGAATATGAAAACGTCGAGGTAATAATGACCCGTACAGAGGACATATTTGTCAGCCTGGATGACAGATGCAGGATCGCCAATGAAGCTGATGCAGATCTGTTCGTTGCGCTGCACAGAAATCTTTTTGAGGGAAGCGCTCAGGGAGTAGAGGTCTGGGTGAGCAATAAGCAGCCGGTTGTCGATACGGCGCTGGCACAGAATATCCTTGACGGGCTTCGCGAGGTAGGGATATCCAGCGACCGGGGCGTGCAGTTCGGATACATAGGCAATCCAAACGTTAATTATCAGGTCAACAGAGAAACGGATATGCCTTCCTGTCTCGTTGAGATGGGATTTATGCAGGACGAGCAGGATAATGCGCTTTTCGATGAGCATTGTGACGAGTATGCCAAGGCGATTGCCGCTGCAATATATAAAACAGCAGGCGAGGCAGGACTTATCGAGGGTACGGAAAGAACTCTGCCGATGGATACGGAGGCTGTTCCTGCGGCATAAATAACGATATAACATAATCGGAAAGGAAGATTGTTATGTATTCTTTGAGCGAGATATACGGTGATGCCGCACAGGCACAGGCTAAGCGGTATGCTAAGGCTATAGAGAGCTTTCAAGCCATTTTCGGGGAAGAAGGCGCGTGCCGCCTTTTTTCTGCACCGGGAAGGAGCGAGATCGGCGGAAATCACACCGATCACAATAACGGCTGCGTTCTGGCAGCGGGTGTTTCACTTGACGTTATCGCTGTTGTCAGACCGACAGACGACGGAATAATCCTTATAAAATCCGAAGGCTTTGAAGCAGACAATGTTTCGCTTTCCGACCTCAGCCCGATCGAGGGCGAAAAAAACACCTCCGCTGCTCTGATAAGAGGCGTTGCGGCGGGCTTTGTCAATAACGGGCACAAAATAGGGGGCTTTACGGCATATACCACCTCCAACGTTTTAAAAGGCTCCGGTCTGTCATCATCAGCGGCATTCGAGGTTCTGGTCGGTACTATCCTCAGCTGCCTTTATAATGACGGTTCGGTTTCCGCAGTCGAGATCGCAAAGATCGCTCAGTATGCGGAGAATGCATATTTCGGTAAGCCTTCGGGGCTGATGGATCAGATGGCGTCGTCGGTCGGCGGGTTTATAACCATAGATTTCAAAAATACCGCCGAGCCGATCATAGAGGAGATAAATTACGATTTCGCAAAAAGCGGGTATGCACTGTGCATTGTCGATACCAAGGGCAACCATGCAGACCTAACAGGCGAGTATGCCGCTATTCCTTCCGAGATGAAAAATGTCGCGGCGTTCTTCGGAAAGAAGGTCCTCAGGGAGATAACAAAAACGATGCTTTTGGAAAAGCTGGATGAGGTGCGCGACGCCTGCGGCGATCGTGCGGTGCTGAGGGCGCTTCATTTCTTTGACGAAAACGAGAGGGTCGCTATGCAGGCAAAAGCGCTCAACAGCGGCGATTTTGAAGAGTTCCTGAGGCTTGTCAACGAGTCGGGCGAAAGCTCTTACTGCTATTTGCAGAACATATTTGCCTGCAGCGCTCCGCGCGAGCAGGGGCTGTCGTTGGCATTGTATACGGCTAAGAAGGCATTAGGCGGCGAGGGCGCTTGCAGAGTACACGGAGGCGGCTTTGCGGGAACGATCCAGGCGTTTGTTCCGAGCGCAGTGCTTGATGATTTCATAAGAGCGATGGACGGCGTTTTCGGCGACGGAAGCTGCCATGTCTTGTCTGTAAGACCTGTAGGCGGTGTGGAAATTGAAGGCATCAATTAACAGCGTATTCAAAAAGGTGGCGTCTGAGGTCGACAGAAGATACGGGGTTTCGAGTGACGCGACCTTTCTGACCTTTTGCTCTCTCGGCGCGGCTATGATAAACGGTCTGCCTTTTTCGTTTGTAATAGACAATATCGGAGGACCGTCGGATAAGGGCCTGTGTGTTGCGGTTTCGGGCGACGCTGTTTCCGAGGGAAAGCTGACAGCATCGGAGATAGAGCTTTCGGGTCTGATAGGAGGAAAGCAGACCGCTATAAAAAAGAAGCTGTCGCTTGTTGAGAAAAAGGACGGTAAGAAGATCCTGCAGGCTAAATTTTCCGGTCTGCATATCGCGAGCGGCCTTAAAGTCAAGGAAACCGACGAGGAGCGTTTTTCACGCAAAATGAAAAATCAGCTGAAATTCAGCTTTACACCTAAATATGACTGCGAAAGCGACGCCGAGGTAATGCTCACCGTTTATCCTTATGAAAATATTCTCAACGGCGCAGCAAGCAAGTGGCGGTATGCTTGCCGCGATGAGGGCTCGCTTGAGAAGTATCTCGGAAAGCTTTGACATCTTGAAAGGACTATAACAAAAGCATGAGAATGAGGCGCAAAAAAAATCTCGAGGGCAGGCTGGCTGCCTGCGGAGATAAGATCATATATATGGACAGAGAGGACAGGAGCTTCAACGCGATCGACCGCTCGAATACCATCGACCTTGAAAAGCTTTTCGGCAGAAGGTCGGAGATACAGATGGAGATAGGCTGCGGCAAGGGACAGTTTATCTGCGAGCTGGCGCAGCGCTTTCCGGAGATGGATTTTCTTGCTGTCGAAAAGAGCAGCAACGTTATTGTTGAGGCTTGTGAAAAGGCGATCGAGCTTGGCATTGATAATCTTTACTTTCTGCGCGGCGGAGCGGAATATCTTGAGTGCTATATTCCTTCCGGGAGCATAAGCAGGCTTTATCTTAATTTCAGCTGTCCATATCCAAAAAAGAGTTACGCCTCACACAGGCTGACACATCAAAGGTTTCTTGAGATCTACAGCCGCATATTGGTCAGCGGTGCGGAGCTTCACCAAAAAACCGACAACAGCGGTCTGTTTGAGTTTTCGATAGAACAGCTTTCAAGGTTCGGCTGTGTTATCAAGAATGTTTCGCTGGATCTGCATAACAGTGGCTTTGAGGGCAATATCGTTACCGAATACGAGCGGAAATTTTCAGAGCAGGGTCTGCCCATATACAGGCTGGAAGCAGTCTTTGAAAACAACGGATAGAACAAAAAAACCATGACGTCCGCGGAGCGCGGATGTCATGGTTTTTCTTATAAAAACAGAAAGATATAGGCCGTGTATTACGGAAGCTTATATGCTTTCATATATATAGATAACCTTTTCGGGTAAAAAGGACACCTTTCCAGACAAATTTGGACAAATACACAATTTGTAAGCTGTCACGCTGTGACTATTTGTGCTATATCCACAATAAAAACGGAGAGCTTATCAAAACCAAGCTCTCCGCAGACGTTTTATTAAAATTTCACGCGTACATAGTCTTTTTCCGCATATTCGGGATATTTTTCTTTAAACTCGGCAAATCTTTTCTCGAACCAGCCGAGCATTTCGGTTCTGCCGTCCTCGTTGAGCGGAAATCTCTCCGTTGCCTCCAGATCATCTTCTGAGATGCAGTCGAAGGCCTTCGGGTTGTGCCACACGTCGCATACAAAGCAGCCGTCGATCGGTCTGACCTTGTAGCGGAAGTATGAGTGTGACGAGCCTGAATAGCAGTTGCCCTGAGTGAAGAAATTCACCGGGGGAATGTCAAACTGCAGGAACCTGTCGCGTATAACAAGCTTCTCTTCGGCCATGATCAGAAGCCGAGGATCTGCCTGAAGCTGTCAGCCAGCTTTTCTTCCAATGCCGAGGCTTCCTCACGGGTCGCGCCGATAGTGGTGTAGTATGCCTTGATCTTCGGCTCTGTGCCCGAAGGACGGATAATAACCGAGGCGTCGTTTTCCAGGAAGAAGGAAAGGACATCTGACTTCGGAAGTGTGATGGAGGCCTTTTCTCCGGTCGCGAGATCTGTCTTTTCGCTTGCAACATAGTCGGCTACCGAGAGCACTTTAAGTCCGCCTATTTCCTTGGGCGAGTTTGTGCGCAGGTCTGCCATGATCTCCTTCATGCGCTCCATGCCGCTTGCGCCCTCGCACTGGAACGACTTCTGTGTGTGGACGTAGTTGCCGTATTTCTTGTACATATTTTCTCTCGCCTCAAGCAGGGAGATGCCGTTCGTGCGATAGAAAGCAGCCATTTCGCAGATGAGCATGGAAGCAACGACTGCGTCCTTATCCCTGACATATGATCCGGCAAGGTAGCCGTAGCTTTCCTCAAAGCCGAAGATGTATCTGTCGGCCTCGCCGTCTTTTTCGAGGAAACCGATCTGCTCGCCGATAAATTTGAAGCCTGTCAGCACTTCTCTAAGCTCAACGCCGTATTCCTCGCAGATCTTGCGGACGATATCGGTCGTAACGATTGTCTTGACTGCCACAGGCTTTTCGGGCATTGTTCCGAGCTTTGTTCTTTCGGAGCAGATATACTGCAAAAGAAGCGCGCCGACCTCATTGCCCGTGAAAAGAACGTAATTTCCGTCCTTATCCGGAACGGCGATTCCTACACGGTCACAGTCCGGGTCGGTAGCAAGCAGAAGGTCGGGCTTCACTGTCTTGCAAAGCTCAAGACCCTTTGCGAGGGCTTCTTTGATCTCCGGGTTCGGGAACGGGCAGGTCGGGAAGTTTCCGTCGGGGTTTTCCTGCTCGGGAACAACGGTCACTTCGGAAATGCCGATCTTTTTGAGTATAGCTCTGACGGGCTTGTTGCCTGTGCCGTTGAGAGGGGTGTAGACTACCTTGAGTCCGCTCGATGCCACAAGCTCAGTGTGAACGCCGTGCTTTGAAACCTCGTCGAGATAAGCGTCGATGACCTCCTGACCGATATATTCGATCATGCCCGATTTAACGGCTTCGTCAAAGTCGGTCTTTTTCGCGCTGTATTCGCCGAACATAGGAACATTGTTTATTTTTCCGATAACGGTATTGGCAACGTCCAGAGTGATCTGGCAGCCGTCCTCGCCGTAGACCTTATAGCCGTTGTACTTAGCGGGATTGTGCGAAGCGGTAACGACGATACCGGCACTGCACTTGAAGTATCTGACAGCCCAGGAGAGCATGGGCGTGGGCATAAGCTCGCTGTAAATGTAGACCTTGATGCCGTTTGCCGCCAGAACGCTTGCCGCCTGTTTGGCAAAGACATCGGACTTGATTCGGCTGTCATAAGCGATGGCAACACTGCCCTTCTCAAACGATTCTTTAACATAATCCGCAAGTCCCTGTGTCGCGCGCCTTATCGTGTAAACGTTCAGGCGGTATGTTCCCGCGCCGATCACTCCGCGCAGACCGCCCGTTCCGAATTCAAGGTCGCGGTAGAATCTGTCGTTGATAGCGTCCTCATCGCCGGAGACCGAGAGAAGCTCAGACCTGAGATCGGGGTCGTCAACTGCCTTTTCGCACCAAAGATTGTAAAGCTCAATACTTTCCATACCAAATCCTCCTCTGCCCGCAAAGCGGAGCAACAAATTTACCGAAGAACCGCCGGCTCATTCGGCATCCGCAAAAAGCTGTTTTGCGTTTTCTATACCATTATATCAGAATTTCTCATATCTTTCAAGGGGTTTTTACAGCCTGCCCAAAAATATTTTTGGCCAAATTTCGCAAATTACTTGTAATATCGGCAAAAATGAGTTAAACTATATTCAAATAATATATTCAAATAAAATGTGCGGAGGGGAAGGCTTTGAGTGCTTCATTCAAAAAATACAAGGGACACTTTATGAGCGCAAACGGGATCAGCGATATTGCATACTATGTTTGGCAGCCGGAGGACAAGCCCAGGGCGGCTGTGCAGATAGTTCACGGAATGGGCGAATATACCGAACGCTACGAGGAGTTCGCAGGGTTCCTTTGCGAAAACGGCATAGCCGTTTTCGGCAACGATCACATAGGGCACGGGGCTTCGGTATTCCGCGAAGAGGACAAGGGCTATTTTTTCACCTCCGACGGCTGGAAGGATATGGTGTCCGATTGCTACACAATGTTTAAGATAGGAAAAAGGCGGTTTCGGGGTGTCCCGACGATCGTTTTCGGACACAGCATGGGCAGCTTTGTGACAAGAGCGGCAATAACAAAATTCGGCACAAAAATGGACTGCGCGATCCTTTCGGGAACGGGCGCCGGAGTTCCGTTCACCGCTTCGCAGAAGGTCTTTGCCGACGCTCTGAAGCGTGCCAAGGGAGGACGCAGCCGCAGCGAGCTGGCAGACAAACTGGCGTTCGGCGGCTATAATTCGCATATTGAAAGTCCGCAGATCCAGTCCGAATGGCTTACCCGCGACAGGGAGCGCCTTCTGGAGTATCTTACCGATCCGCGCAGAGTGCAGTCGTTTACTATCAACGGCTATGAAAACCTGCTGAAGCTTTATAACTACGTTTCCACCGATGAATGGTATGAAAGCGTTGACCGCACCCTGCCGATACTTATCATGTCAGGAGATGAAGACCCTGTGGGCGGCTGGGGAAAGGGCGTTCGGGAGGTTTATGACAAGCTGAAGGAGCGGGGCTGTAACATCGCTCTGAAGATCTATGAGGGAGCGAGGCACGAGCTTCTTCAGGAAACAAACAGGGACGAGGTCTGCCGCGATGTGCTGAGAGCGCTCGAAAAGACCTTGGGCATATAAAAGACATGGAGAGTGAGAAATAGAATGTTTGCGAAAATAAACAGCGTAGGTCTGCTGGGGCTGAATGCTTATCCGGTCTGCGTTGAAATAGAGGCAAGCCGTGGGCTTGAAAGTCTTGATATCGTCGGTCTGGCTGATGTTTCCGTTAAGGAGAGCCGTGAGAGAATAAGAAGTGCCTTCCGTTCGTCACAGATACAGTTTCCGAAGCAGAGGATAATGATAAATCTTGCTCCTGCCGATGTAAGAAAGTCGGGAAGCGTTCATGATCTGGCTATAGCGGTCGCACTGATGACTGCACAGGGAATAGTCCCCGAAAAGCGGATAGGCGGCGCTGCGTTTATAGGCGAGGTTTCTCTCGGAGGCGAGATCCGCCCGGTGAACGGCGTTTTACCGATGACGCTTCTGGCGAAGGAAAAAGGTCTTGATGAGATCTATGTTCCCGCCGCAAATGCTTTTGAAGCTTCGGTCGTCGGTGGGATATCCGTTTTCGGGGTCGACTCGCTCGGAGAGCTTGTTTTCCATCTTTCGGGAAGAGCGCCCATAAAGCCGACGGATCAGTACAGAGCCGCTGAGACAGACTACATGTTCGATCTCGACTTTGCTGATGTCAGAGGGCAGCAAACCGCAAAAAAGGCGCTTGAGATCGCCGCCTGCGGAGGGCATAACGTCCTTATGGTCGGTCCTCCCGGCTCGGGCAAAAGTATGCTTGCCAAAAGAATGCCCTCGATACTGCCGCAGATGACGTTTGAGGAAAGCATTGAAACGACCAAGATACATTCGATCTCGGGCATTCTTGACCCGGAAACTCCTCTTGTAACAAAAAGACCGTTTCGCTCGCCTCACCATACGGTGTCGCCTGCCGGTCTGAGCGGCGGAGGTTCTGTGCCGCGCCCGGGTGAGATATCCCTTGCGCATAACGGACTTTTGTTCCTTGATGAGCTAGCGGAGTTTTCCCGACCGACACTTGAGATACTGAGGCAGCCGCTCGAGGATCAGAAGGTAACTATATCCCGCGTATCGGGCAGCATAACATATCCTTGCTCGATAATGCTGATAGCCGCGATGAACCCCTGCCCCTGCGGATATTACGGTCATCCGACAAAGAAGTGCATATGCTCTCAAAAGCAGGTCGCGAATTATCTTTCGAGAGTATCCGGCCCGGTGCTCGACAGATTTGATATACATATCGAGGTCGCTCCTGTGGAATACGACAGCATTTCTTCAACCGCTAAGGAGGAACGCTCGGCAGTCATAAGAGAGAGGGTACAAAGAGCCAGAGAGATCCAGAACAGGCGCTATTCGGGCACCAGCATTACCTGCAACGCACGGATCACACCGGATATTCTGCATGAGGTCTGCCCTGTGACTGACGGTGCCAACGAGATGCTAAGAGGCGTTTTTGATAAGCTCGGCCTTTCGGCAAGAGCCTACGACCGTATATTGAAGGTGGCGAGAACTATCGCCGATATGGACGGCGAACAGCTTATCGGCGAGCGGCATATCGCTCAGGCGGTTCGCTACAGAAGCCTTGACCGCAAGTATTGGAACTGAGCAGAAGCGGTGTTCATAAAAATTTTACAATTTTGCGGTTGTGCATAATTTCCACCCGACCATACTTTCCGAAAGGGAAATATGGTCGTTTTGCTATTTTGCCCGAAATGGCGTTGCTTCGGCTTGACTTTAGTAGCGGCTTCGTCTATAATTTTAAACTGTATCATTATGGAGTACCGCCCCCTTTTTTAGGCTCGGCGAACGCCCCGAAGGCGCGGTTTTCCGTACAATATGCTAATATTTTCAAGGAGTGATAAGCCTATGGTGAATGTCAAGGACGTTAAGCTCGGCAAAAATGTGCGAAAGAGCTTCGCAAGAATTAACGAAGTGTTGGATATGCCCAACCTTATCGAGGTTCAGAAGAATTCGTACAACTGGTTTTTGAATGAGGGTCTGCGGGAGGTATTCCGCGAAATGTCTGCGATCACGGACTATAACGGAACATTTGAGATGACCTTTATTGATTACCGCTTCGACGATAATCTGAAATATACCGTTGCGGAGTGCAAGGAGCGCGACGTAACCTACGCGGCACGTCTTATGGTGGTGGCAAGGCTTACAAACACCGAAACGGGCGAGATCAAGGAAAGCGAGATCTTCATGGGCGATTTCCCGCTCATGACCGACAGCGGAACGTTTGTTATAAACGGCGCGGAGCGTGTTGTCGTTTCGCAGCTGGTGCGTTCGCCCGGAGTTTATTTCTCCTGCGATAAGGATAAATCGGGAACAGACCTGTTCAAATCTCAGATCATCCCTAACAGAGGCGCATGGCTCGAGTACGAAATGGACGCCAACCGCTGCACATGGGTTCGTATCGACAAAAACAGAAAGATCCCGCTGACTGTATTCATCAGGGCTTTGGGCTTTGGCTCCAACGAGGAGATAGCTGATCTTTTCGGAAACGACGAAAGGCTCAACCAAACTATCCTTCAGCGTGACGGTGCCGTTCAGCCCGACTCGGAGACCTACCGCAATCAGGCTCTGCTTGAGATATACAGCAAGCTGCGCCCCGGCGAGCCTCCTACAGTAGAGAGCGCGCTGACCCACCTGAACAACCTGTTCTTTGACCCTAAGAGATACGATCTTTGCCGCTTTGGCCGCTATAAATATAATAAGAAGCTCGGCATTTCCCAAAGACTTGCCGGAAGAAGGCTCTCAAGACCGGTCGTTAACCCGATGACCGGCGAGATCATGGCAGATGTTGGCGACTTCATTGACAAGGCAAAGGCTGCCGAGATCGAACAGGCAGGAGTCTATGAGGCATATGTTACCGCCGAGGTCAAGGAGTATTTCCCGAATGCGGCAGGCGAGCTGGAGCTCAAGACCGAGGAAAAGGAAGTAAAGATTATCGGTAACGGCATGGTCGATATAAACGGCTATGTTGAGGGCGATTTTGCAAAATACGGTATAAACGAAAAGGTCTGCTTCAATGTTCTGAAGGATATCCTCGAAAACACCGAGGCCGACGAGCTTGAAGAGGCTATCAGACAGCGCGCCGATGAGCTTGTGCCGAAGCATATCACGGTCGACGATATTATTGCATCCATTTCCTATTACCTTAACCTTATCGACGGCGTAGGCAATACGGACGACATCGACCACCTCGGCAACAGACGTATCAGATGCGTCGGAGAGCTTTTGCAGAACCAGTTCAGAATAGGCTTTACCAGAATGGAAAAGGTCGTTCGCGAGAGAATGAACACCCAGTCGCAGGACGCGGAGGCTCTTACTCCAGCGGCACTTATCAATATCAAGCCGATAACCGCCTCCATCAAGGAGTTCTTTGGTTCTTCGCCGCTTTCACAGTTCATGGATCAGACCAATCCTCTTGCTGAGCTGACCCACAAAAGACGTCTTTCCGCTCTCGGCCCCGGAGGTCTGTCGCGTGACAGAGCCGGATTTGAGGTTCGTGACGTTCACTACTCGCATTACGGAAGAATGTGTCCTATCGAGACACCTGAAGGTCCGAATATCGGACTTATCTCATATCTTGCTTCCTTCGCAAGAATAAATGAATACGGCTTTATCGAAGCTCCTTACAGAAGGGTAGATAAGTCTACAGGAGTAGTTACCGACGAGGTCGTATATATGACAGCCGATGTCGAGGATAATTATATGGTCGCTCAGGCCAATGAGCCGCTGACCGAGGAGGGCAGATTTGCCAACGATAAGGTCAAGGGACGTTACCGAGATCAGATCCTTGAGATCGACAAGAATAAGATAGACTTTATGGACGTTTCGCCGAAAATGGTAGTTTCGGTCGCGACGGCTATGATCCCATTCCTTGAGAACGATGACGCGAACCGCGCTCTGATGGGATCAAATATGCAAAGACAGGCTGTTCCGCTTCTCAAAACCGAGGCCCCGATCGTCGGAACCGGTATGGAATATAAGGCCTGCCTCGACTCCGGCGTTGCGGTCGTTTCCACAGCCGCCGGCGTTGTTGAGAGCGTATGTGCCGATAAGATCGTCGTAAGGGAGGACAGCGGCTCGCTGCATACCTATGATCTTATCAAGTTCAAGCGCTCCAATGCGGGAACCTGCACAAACCAGCGCCCGATCGTTGACAAGGGCGAAAGAATAGAAGAGCATCAGGTCATTGCCGACGGACCGGCGACCTGCAACGGAGAAATTTCCCTCGGAAAGAACGCTCTCATCGGCTTTATGACATGGGAGGGCTATAACTATGAGGACGCCGTATTGCTCAACGAAAACCTTGTTAAGCAGGACAAGTATACGTCCGTTCATATCGAGGAATACGAGCTGGAGTGCCGTGATACCAAGCTCGGCGCAGAGGAGATCACAAGAGATATCCCCAACGTTTCCGAGGACGCTTTGAAAGACCTCGACGAGAACGGTATCATAAGAATAGGCGCAGAGGTAAGAGCGGGCGATATTCTGGTCGGCAAGGTCACACCAAAGGGCGAAACCGAGCTGACAGCTGAGGAAAGACTCCTCCGCGCGATCTTCGGTGAAAAGGCAAGAGAGGTAAGAGACAGCTCTCTTAAAGTTCCTCACGGAGAAGCCGGTGTTATCATTGACGTTAAGATCTTTACAAGAGAGAACTGCGATGAGCTTTCGCCCGGAGTAAATAAGCTTGTCCGCTGCTATATCGCACAGAAGCGTAAGATCTCGGTCGGCGATAAGATGGCGGGCCGCCATGGAAACAAGGGCGTTGTTTCCCGTATACTGCCGCAGGAGGATATGCCTTTCCTCGAGGACGGAACACCGCTTGATATCTGCCTGAACCCTCTCGGCGTTCCTTCCCGTATGAATATCGGTCAGGTGCTTGAGGTCCACCTCGGCATGGCCGCAAAGAAGCTCGGCTGGAAGATCATGACACCGGTATTCGACGGCGCGCACGAGGCTGATATCCGCGAGTGCTTCCGTGAAGCAGGTCTGCCTGAGGACGGAAAGACAGTTCTTTATGACGGACGCACCGGAGAGAAGTTTGACAACAGAGTTACGGTAGGCTATATGTATTACCTTAAACTCCACCACCTCGTTGACGATAAGATCCACGCGCGT
>DLOT01000041.1:22770-23333 GCA_002479715.1 Ruminococcus sp. UBA7477
CGAGGCTTACGGCGCAGCATATACCTTGCAGGAGATACTCACGGTCAAGTCAGACGATACTGTCGGAAGAGTAAAGACCTACGAAGCTATCGTTAAGGGTCAGAACGTTCCGAAGGCCGGCATTCCCGAATCGTTCAAGGTACTCATCAAGGAAATGCAGTCGCTCTGCCTTGATATGAAGGTCCTTGACGAAGCAGGCGATGAGATCGACCTCAAGCAGAACTTCGACGATGACGATATCCCGCGCCATGAGGCGGCAATAAACGACGACATCTCGTTTGAAGATGACGGTACGGGCGACAACTATGTTGACCCCGATAGCGCTGACGACGGCTACGATGACCTTGTCGGTGACTTTGCAGGAGACGATGACGATCTCGCAGGCGATGATCTGCTCTCCGGCGAGACCGACGACATCTTCGGCGACGAGGACGACGAATAGTATTAACGGGAAACCTTAAATAAAAGAAAGAGGGTTCGTAATTTGGAGTATAAAGCTTTTGATTCAATAAAAATAGGCCTTGCTTCACCCGAAATGATAAGAGAATGGTCTTACGGCGAGG
>DLOT01000041.1:23442-23807 GCA_002479715.1 Ruminococcus sp. UBA7477
CGCTGCGGCGTTGAGGTAACAAGAGCAAAGGTGCGCCGCGAAAGAATGGGCCACATCGAGCTGGCCGCGCCCGTATCTCACATCTGGTACTTCAAGGGAACACCGTCCAGAATAGGACAGATCCTTGAGATCTCTCAGAAAAGGCTTGAGGAGGTTCTCTATTTCACAAAGTATATCGTTGTTGATCCCGGCACAACCCCTCTCGAAAAGGGAACATTGATGACCGACAGCGAATACCGCGCTAATATCGAAAAGTATGAGGACAACTTCCGCGCCGGAATGGGCGCCGAGGCTATTCAGGAGCTGCTTCGTGAATACAGCAGCGACAGGTATGATATGTTCCGCCGCAGACTTGAGGCGGAAGG
>DLOT01000085.1 GCA_002479715.1 Ruminococcus sp. UBA7477
CGAGGAAAATTCGGGGATTTTTTCGGCGGTCAGGATACGTTATTGTGTTCTCTGATTCAGCAAAATTCAGTAATTTTGCGGACAGAAATTTACACCTTATTGAATTATGGCAAAAAAAGCACTTTTGATGATTCTTGACGGCTGGGGAATCGGCAATCATTCTCACAGCGACGTTATTTATTCGACTCCAACTCCTTACTGGGATTATCTTTTGGCTACTTATCCTCACAGTCAGCTTCAGGCCAGTGGCGAAAATGTCGGTCTTCCCGACGGGCAGATGGGCAACAGTGAGGTGGGTCACCTTAATATCGGTGCCGGAAGAGTTGTGTATCAGGATCTTGTGAAAATCNNNNCGTCAATGCTTTCAGCTATGCACGCGACAATGATAAGGCTATTCATTTCATGGGTCTTACGAGTGATGGTGGGGTTCATTCGAGCCTTGATCATCTGTATGCTCTGTGTGACCTTGCGGCTCAGTATGGACTGAAGAAGGTTTATATTCATTGTTTTATGGATGGTCGTGACACTGATCCTCACAGCGGAATCGGGTTTATCGAAGCTCTTCAGGATCATTGCGCGAAATCGGCCGGAGTCATTGCGTCGATTGTCGGGCGCTACTATGCCATGGATCGCGACAAACGCTGGGAGCGTGTGAAAGAGGCTTACGATTTGCTGGTCGACGGCAAAGGGGTTCAGGCTACCGATATGGTGAAAGCGGTGCAGGAATCTTACGACGCAGATGTTACCGACGAATTTATCAAACCGATAAATAATTCTACTGTTGACGGCACGATTAAAGAAGGTGATGCCGTAATCTTCTTCAACTATCGCAACGATCGCGCTAAAGAGCTGACCACGGTATTGACTCAACACGACATGCCTGAGGCCGGAATGAAGACAATTCCGGGACTTCAGTATTATTGCATGACGCCTTACGACGCTTCGTTTAAGGGAGTTCATATTCTCTTTGATAAAGAGAATGTGACAAATACTCTCGGTGAGTATCTTTCTAAACTTGATAAAAAGCAGCTTCATATTGCTGAAACTGAGAAATATGCTCATGTAACGTTCTTCTTTAACGGAGGCCGTGAAGAGCCATACGAAGGTGAAGAGCGTATATTGGTTGCCTCTCCGAAGGTTGCAACATACGACCTTAAGCCCGAAATGAGCGCATACGAGGTTAAAGATAAGCTTGTTGAGGCTATCCGTAGTCAGGAGTATGATTTCATTGTTGTCAATTATGCTAACGGTGATATGGTAGGCCATACAGGCGTTTATGAGGCTATCGAAAAGGCGGTTAAGGCGGTGGATGCTTGTGTGCACGACACAATTGAGGCTGCTAAGGAGGCCGGCTATGAGGCAATAATAATCGCCGACCACGGTAATGCCGACAACGCCATCAACCCCGACGGCACCCCCAACACCGCACACTCGCTCAACCCCGTGCCCTTCGTCTTCGTTACCGAAAACAAAGCCACCAAGGTCGAAAACGGTATCCTGGCCGACGTGGCTCCCTCGCTGCTCCATATCATGAAAGTTGAGCAGCCCAAGGAAATGAGCGGCAACGACCTCATCAAAGAATAATATCATCATTTTTCACATGCCTTATCAAGGAAGGCCTGCCGCAACGGTCAGGTCTTCCTTTTTTTCGCGAAAAAAATGACATACGCTCATAATTTTTGCGTATCTTTGCAAATAAATCTTTTACCAATCTATGCTCGAAATTAGCGAAATATTCAATGCCGCCGCAGTGCTCAAGGGCGTGGCACGGCGCACATCAATCATTCCCGCTCCGAAAATCATTGCGAGAGCCGCACCGAAAGAAGTTCCCGAAGCGACGCCCAGAGTATCGGGAGTGGCAAGCGGATTTGCAAACAGACTTTGAAAAGCACAGCCTGCCGCCGAAAGCCCTGCTCCCGTCAGAAGCGCCAGTATGATCCTCGGCATTCTGATATTGAAAACCACCGTTTCAAGCGATCTGTCGGCCTCTTCTCTGCTGATCTTCGCCCAGATAACGCCTATCACGTCCTGTGCGGAGTAGCTGATCCTTCCGATGCAGAGAGCTGCGACAGAAACCGCGATGGGCAAAATTATCAGAATAATAAGCCACCTGTATTTCAGCGCTCCGACCCTGCTTTTCTCACGCATTGTCCTCACCGCCGCGATCAAACACAAGCTTTGAATATGCCGCCTTTGCCGAAACTCCGTCCAGTCTGCCGATCTTGCCTGACATTGCGCTGATGACCTCCTGCGGTGCGTTCACCGCAACGCTTATGATGTTCACTCCGAGATCACGGCAGGGTATTCCCATTCTTCCTATGATATATTCGCCGTAATCATGCAAGATCGAATTCAGCCCGGCGGTGCTTTCACTGTTTTCAACGATAATACCGATAATTGCAACTCTTGTTTCCATAGCTTCCTCCATACAAAAACGGCTGTATCCCGAATAAAGATACAGCCGTATACACAAATATGTTCAGATCTTGTGACATACAAACGCCGCAGCTTCCGCCTCAATAAGGCCAAAGCCTTGAATTTCGGCGTCAGGACACGCAAATTTGTTATGTATATATTATAGCACACCCTGTGCTGTTTGTCAACTCCGCTATTCGGTTCTCAGCGCGATCACGGGGTCTTTCTTCGCCGCGACTCTCGAAGGCAGAAGTCCTGCGATAAGGGTCAGCAGCATTGAGATTATCACAAGCGCAAATCCTCCGACGAACGGCAGCTTGGAAAGTCCGCCGATATCGGTAATGCTCTTTATGATGATATTTATCGGGATATTCAGAAGAAGCGTTACACCGATGCCTATTGCTCCCGCACCGAAGCCGACGATAAGTGTTTCGGCGTTGAATACTCTGGAAATATCCTTCTTTGAAGCGCCGATAGCGCGGAGAATACCGATCTCTTTTGTTCTCTCAAGAACAGAGATATATGTGATTATGCCTATCATGATCGACGAAACGATCAGTGAGATCGCAACAAACGCTATAAGAATATAGCTTATCGCATTGATTATTGTTGTAACGCTGCTCATCAGCAGACCGATATAGTCTGTGTAAGTGATCTCATCGCCATCTTTTGCACCGCTGTTATAGCTGTCGATCTTGGCGGTGATAGCTTCCTTCGACTCAAAATCCTTGGGATAGATAAGAATAGACGAAGGCTCATTGAGATCCGCAACGCCCATAAGCTTAAGGTTGCTCTCATATGTCGCCGTATTTTCAAACTGCTCGGCGGACATCTTCAGGATTTCCTCCATGCTCATTCCCATGTTCTGCATCATCTGAACAGACTGCTCTATCTTGGTGCGCTCATCCTCGGGGAGAGTCTGGAGATATTCATTGAACATCTCCTCGGTCATTTCGCCTTCGGTGAATTTCATTCCCGTGAACACGTTTATATCAGGGGTCGCCTTCTGTTCCTTTACAATGTCGCTCTCGTTGACTTTATTGATAAGGTGCTGCATAAGCTCCTCGGTATATCCTATGCCTCCCGCCGCTGAGGTCGCGACCGCATCAGGGGCAGGTCTGATTATTCCGACGATCTTAATGGTCTCACATTCCTGAAGCTTTGAAAGAACATATGCGTCGTCCTTTGTCTTGTCTACCCAAACACCGTTTTCCTTTACAAAGTAGTCGGTATTCAGCATCAGCTTGAACTCCATATCCAGGATCTCCTCAAACGAGAAGCTGACCTGCTCGATAGGGTTATTCTCTATGGGCTGACCGGACATTGCCTTTTTGAGTATCTCCTCGACCTCCGAGAAGTCCTTCATTCCCAGTGCATAAAGAATGCTGTCGGGAACGCCGTTATCCTCATCGACGATAAATACGACCTCGTTGTAATTCTCAGGCATATGACCTGCGATAACGTCATACTGGCTTTCCAGCAGCTCATCGTTATCCAGCATCTCCGAGAAAATACCCATTGACGTAATTGTGTTGGTGTAAACCGAGCTGGCATTGCTGTCCATACTGAAATCAATACCCATAGCCGCATACATATCTTCAAAAAGCGTAGTGGGGTTGACCTGAACAAGCCCGTTTTGCGTATCGGCGCGGTAGAGGTTCATCGGCGTTTCATATTTATACTGAATATCAGTAACAAGGTCGCCGATACCGTTCGCGTCGTCCTCAAGGAACGTCTTGAAATCACGCAGATTATTGGTGATGACCTGGCTCATCATGGTATTCATCATACCGAACATATAGTCGTTGGAATAGATTCTGTCGTCCTCTCGCTTGGAAACATCTCCGACGGGACTGCCCTCGCTGCTGAACATACTTGAAAGATCGACCGTCTGCCTGTCGATCTGCAGCGGATAGCTTGAAAGAGTGTCCTCCTGAACTCTGTCGATATATGCCTGAACTCCGTTTGAAAGAGAAAGGATAAGCGCTATTCCTATAATACCTATGCTTCCTGCAAAGGAGGTAAGGAAGGTGCGTCCCTTCTTGGTCATAAGGTTATTGAGGCTGAGTGAAAGTGCCGTGCCGAAGGACATAGAGGTTTTCTTCTGCTTTTCCTTGCTTACCGGCTTATCAGCCGCTTTCTCTGCGGCCTCTGAGTCCGCTTCAAAGGGCTGCGAGTCGCTTACGACCTTGCCGTCGAGCAGGTTTATGGTTCTGGTCGCATAGCGCTGAGCCAGATCGGGGTTATGGGTAACCATAATGATAAGCTTATCTTTTGATATCTCCTTCAGGATCTCCATAACGGCAACGCTTGTTTCAGAGTCGAGCGCTCCTGTAGGCTCGTCGGCAAGAATGATATCCGGATCATTGACAAGCGCTCTCGCTATCGCGACTCTCTGCATCTGACCGCCCGACATCTGGTTAGGCTTTTTGTTGATCTGATCTCCCAGTCCGACCTTTTTGAGCGCCTCGACAGCCCGTTCTCTGCGCTTGGATTTTGAAACGCCGGAAAGCGTCAGCGCCAGCTCGACGTTAGAAAGAACAGTCTGATGAGGGATAAGGTTATAGCTTTGAAAAACAAAGCCTATCGAATGATTGCGGTATGTATCCCAGTCCCTGTCCCTGAAGTCCTTGGTCGATCTGCCGTTGATTATCAGATCTCCGCTGGTATACTTGTCGAGTCCTCCGATAATGTTCAGAAGGGTCGTTTTTCCGCAGCCCGACTGACCCAGAATTGCCACAAACTCATTTTCCCGAAAGTCGATGCTGACGCCGCGCAGCGCATGAACGGTATCATCTCCGACGGGATAGTCTTTGACTATATTCTTTAAGCTGAGCATAAGTCCTCCTTATAAATACTGAAATTTTAACAGCTCTATTATACTTCACTTTTCATTATAGTGTCAAGCATATTTACTATGTTCTTACTCTTTTTTGTAGGCTGTCATATATATTTAGTTTCCTATTGTATTAAAACTGACAAAGCAAACATATAGATCATTCGCCCAAAAAACGGACGCGCCGCAAAGGACACGTCCGTTTTGTAAAGCAGTGATAAAACTATTCCGCAGGGGGCTCGGGAGTTTCGGGGGCAGCAGGAGCCGCAGGCTTCTGAGCGCCCTCCGCGCCGAACTTTGTGATGATCTTGCCTTCCATAAGATTATCGGCAGAAAATACATATTGATTTACGAGAAGGTTCTTATCTCTGGTAACGTAGATCGAGAGGAACCAGTCGTCGTGGCAAAGAACGCTGTTTTCAACATATGCGCTGTCGGCAGATACCATAAGATAGAATGTTCTGTCGGCGCTTGCTCCGTTGACCTCGCAAGTCGTGTCGATCTTGAGTATCTGATAGTATACGTTGCCGCTTGTGGCAATAGCATCAGGAGCTACAAGGTATCCGTCATCAACAGTGATCGAGTTTATCTTAGCGATCTCTCCGTCTTCGTCAAATCCGTAGCCGAATACTCTTGAGCCTGCAAGGTAAGAGGAGCCAACGCTTTCGTTGATATCCTTATAAACATCGGGATACAGTGTCTCGGGATCGAGCTTAGCAGCTTCATTGATATCGTTGATGTAGTGAGCAGCGGTCTCCTCAATTGTGAATTCCTTTGTAACCGACTCGCTCTCGAGCTTGTAGCCGTAGTCATCTGCAAATTCTTCACTATACCAGCTGCTTACAGTCGCGGTGACAGTGACCTTATCGCCGACCGAAAGACCGCTTGTCTGGCTGAATTCAAAGCTTATGCATTCCCGAACGGCTTCCTCACAGGCGTCTGTATTAGCAGAAACGCGCAGATCGGGAGCAATGCCGGAGTAATTGAGAGAGAAGTTTGCAAACGGATCACATACATTAAGCTCCTTCAGACCCTCAACGGTAAACTCCTTTGTCAGAGCCTTATCGTCGTAGGTGTAGTACTTGTCTTCGTATGTAAAGTAGCCGTTCTGCAATGTGTAGTAAGGATACGCGGTTACAGAAACAACATCGCCGTTTGAAAGCTCGTCTCCGTAATACTCATCAAATGAGTAATTGAAAACTTCATCGTTGATCTCGCTTACCGCCGAATCATCAAGCTCTGCTTCACCGAAGCCGTTGTTTCCTTCAAAGGTTACGCTGATGCCGTCAAAAACATTGATGACCTCAGGCTCAACCAGATCCTTTACCTTAATAGTGATCTCGGTATTTTCAAGCTTGATATTTCTCTTCTTCAGCTTTTTCTCGCTGTATTTGAACTTAACCTTGATCTCGTCGCCGTTGGAAAGATCCTTAAGAGCTTCCTCGTCAACATCGATCTCAACAAGATCAAGAAGTTTCTCCTGCGCCTTCTTGATATCAGACTTGCCGTCGAACTTGGTCCATGCGTCCTTCATATCTCCGCTGTCGGTCGTCAGCCACTTTGAAGCCTTGCTGTTGTAGAAGCCATCATAATCATAGTCTTCATAGTATTTGGATTCCTTGAATTCCGCATACAGATCATCTGACGCATACTCTGCAATGTTGGCAGCCGTAGCAAAGAATACATTAGCCTCCGCCTTGCCGTTGATGCCGTCGTATGTAACATAATACAGGTCGTTGCAGTCGATCACCTGATACTTTGTCAGTTCGTTGACAATAACGCCGACAACTATGCCGATGATAATAACTGCCGCAGCGACTACTGCGATAATGCCGATTTTCTTCTTCTGCTCGGGCGACATAGAGGACATCTTTTCGCCCATTGCGCCGAGAGGAGAGCTGTCAGCCGCAGCTTCTGCAGTTGCAACGGGAGCTGACGGTGCCTGCTGAGCGGAAGGAGCCGGAGCCACGTTCTGCTGAGCGCCGCACGA
>DLOT01000059.1:0-155 GCA_002479715.1 Ruminococcus sp. UBA7477
CGTTGAGGATTGTCAGACCTCCGTAACCTGAGTCGAAAACCCCGATCGGGCCGGTTTCATTCGTTATCATTTTCTTTTTTAGTTTTATTGTTCATAGAAAACTCACAGCCGCAATAAAGCTGATTGTAGAAGTTGTTTTCGCGAAGAATTGCGGC
>DLOT01000059.1:217-13404 GCA_002479715.1 Ruminococcus sp. UBA7477
TTTCCAACGACTTGAGGCGAGAGTGGAAGTCAGAAGTCCGAATCCGTGCTCACGACCGTATTCGGCGGCGCGTCGCAGACGGAACTCGAAGCAGCGGCGGCAGCGTTTTCCGCGTTCAGGCTCATTTTCGAGCCCGGCTACTTCTTCGAGCCAAAGGTTATGATCCCATTGGTCTTCAACCATTTCCAGCCCTAAACTTTCGGCGTATCTGCGACATTCATCGCGACGTTTCAGATATTCGTCGCGGGGATAGATGTTAGGATTTGAATAAAATATCGTAGGACGGATATCGTTGTTCAACATACATTCGACAATTGCTCCCGAACATGGCGCACAGCAAGCATGGAGCAAAAGCTTGGGTCTGCTGTCGCCTATTACGGCAAGCTCCTTTTCAAGTTCGATCTGATAATTTGCCATAAGTATCTCCTAACAATAAAATCAGCAGGGCCGCGGTATATAAGAATACGCAATGCCCTGCTTTTGATTTTTACTTAATCTTCGGCTTCTTCCTTTTTGGTTTGGCCGGAGAAAAACAGTGTCATTCCCATTGCCGCTACCTCAACACCGATAAGCGCGAACACAAGGGCGCTCCTTGTTTCATCGGAGGTCTGCGGATTCTTGTCATTCTCGGGGAGGTCATCTACAAAATCCTGAACCTTCTCGGATTCTGTTGTATCACCGCCGGCAGTTACCAGCTCGCTCTCTGAAGGCTCAGCTTCCTCGGTCTTTTCTTGATCGGGCTCGAGAGCTTCCGACTTATACGGAGTGACCTCGATCTTATCTACGGAAAAAGTCGTGCCGGGCGAAACATAGAAAAGCTGCACAAACACAAGCGCGTCATTTCTGTCCAGAGTTACGTTTTCCGCCTCCCAAACACCCGTATCGGTGTTCTGACAATGCTTTGTCCAGTTGCCGTCAACATCGTTCATGCTGACAGAGCCTTTGGCATAGCCGTCAGACGATACCGAAACCTTGACATTATAGCTTACGCTGAAGTCATCAACATATTCTTTTAGATCAACACAATACGGCTCAACCTCTGCTTCGTCGTATTCACCGTCGGTATGTGAATAGGTATAAAGCGGCTCGTCTCCCTCAATAACAACTAACGGCTGTTCGCTCGCCGATTCCTCGGANNTGTGACTTTTTCGGTCGTTGTCGTTACCTCTGGGGTAGTCGTGACCTTTTCGGTCGTTGTTGTTGCCTCGGGGGTAGTTGTGACTTTTTCGGTCGTTGTTGTTACCTCAGGGGTAGTTGTGACTTTTTCGGTCGTTGTTGTTATCTCGGGAGTAGTTGTGACCTTTTCAGTCGTTGTTGTTGCCTCGGGAGTAGTTGTGACCTTTTCAGTCGTTGTTGTTACCTCGGGGGTAGTTGTGACCTTCTCAGTCGTTGTTGTTACCTCGGGGGTAGTCGTGACCTTCTCGGTCGTTGTTGTTACCTCGGGGGTAGTTGTGACTTTTTCGGTCGTTGTCGTTACCTCTGGGGTAGTCGTGACCTTTTCGGTTGTCGTTGTTGTAACAGGAGCCTGAATGTTTACATAAACCGGGTTCGATTTTGTCGGAACGGTATAAGTAGTGCTAACCATTGATCCGTTCTTGTTCTCAACAAGCTTTTCAACCTCGATCCAAAAAGCCGCCTTGCCCGAAGCGCCGTTCTTAGGCCTGAACGTGACCATACTCAGCGGCGTATCGACGGTTATGTTATTTGCGCTGAGATTTGCTCCGACAATTTTTACAGCCGATGAGGAATAATCGTAGTTTGTGATAACCGAAAAGCGGCTTCCGACATTGTATCTTCCGTTTTGCTCATCAATCGTGGGAACATACGCTTCGACCTTGCTGCTGTCATAATGCAAATAAAGCTGAAATCCCGAAGCGCCGCTGTCTCCCGCTTCAAAGCCCACCGAAACATCGAACGATTCACCCTGCTTCACAGACGAAGCAGAAACGCCGACTGTAATTTCGTTGGTTGAAGCTGCGACAACCGTTCCTGCAAAAACGGATGTCAGCATAACAACAGCAGTACCTACCGCGATAACAGCTCTCCTGAACCCTATTTTCATTTGTTTCTCCTTTCCGCGGCGCGCGCACAGCCAATAAAAAAGGTTATGACTTGCCCGTGACGTTTTATCCTCTTTTGTCCTTCCAAAGTCAAGCATATGCTTTCTCTATTTTTTGCATATACAAAAATCGCTTAGTAGTTTTAGTATAGCACAGCAAAAAACGAATTGTCAATAGACATTTTGCAACAAAATCAGCAAAAAAATTTTACAACTCCCTATATGCCGCACATTTTCGGGCTTTTATATTATAAATAAATCTGATGTGTACAACATCTTGTACAATAAAGAATCCTTACCCGCAAGAATTGCCGAACCGCCATATGCATTTCTTAAAATGTAATTTTTTTGTGAACGAAAGTGCCCTTGACAAGCTGTACGGGATTGTTCTATAATGTAAAGTAGATTTTTCAGCAATTGATTTCGCTGTTGCGGCGTAAAAAAAGATAAGCCGTCGGTCCGTTATAATGTGTCTATGTGCAGGTTCAGAGAGGAAGTCATCAGGGCAATGTTTTTTCGCAAAGATAAGATTATGAAAAAAATAGCAGCAGCACTAAGCGCCGTAATGATCTTTTCATTTGGTGCTGATTTTGCTGTCCCGATGCATGAGGTTCATGCCGCGACGACCCTTATCGGAACAGTAACTGCATCTTCTCTGCGGATCAGAAGCTCGGCAGGAACTGCAAGCGACACGATCGGTTACCTTTCAAACGGAACACAGGTAACTATCATCGGCAGCGATACCGACTCATCGGGTAAAGTCTGGTACAAGATAAACTTTGGCGGCAAAACAGGATATGTTTCATCTGTTTACATAACAACGCAGGAGGTCTCAGACGGAAGCTCCGGCGGCAGTTCGCCTGAGGTCATGTCAGATGCGGAATTTGAAGAATATCTCACAGCTCAGGGCTTTCCCGAAAGCTATAAGGTTAAACTTCGGCAGCTTCACAAGGCTCACCCGATGTGGGTATTCAAGGCTCAGAAGCTCGGGCTTAACTGGTCTGATGCTTTGAAAGCCGAAAGTGCCGTAGGAGTAAACCTGGTTTCATCCTCCAGTAAGGCTTCGTGGAAGTCGATGGAAAAGGGCGCCTATAACTGGTCCTCGGGAACCTGGTACGGGCTTGACGGCTCCAGCTGGGTCGCGGCATCGGATCAGATCATTGCCTACTATATGGATCCGAGAAACTTCCTTGACGATACATATATTTTTATGTTTGAGCAGCTTTCCTACGACGAGAACGTTCACACAGAGGCAGGCGTCAAAACCATTCTAAACGGAACCTTTATGAGCGATACATATACGACCCCTGACACAAATACGACTAAAACCTATTCATCTACAATAATGGACGCCGCTAAGGCAACGGGAGTCAGCCCGTATCATCTGGCTTCAAGAATGAGGCAGGAAATGGGAACCAAGGGAACGGCTCTTGCATTCGGCACAGTTTCGGGCTATGAGGGCTATTTCAACTATTTCAATATTCAAGCTTATGCGACCTCGACCATGACAGCTCATCAGATGGGCGCTAAATATGCTTCGACGACAAACTTCGCATACTCGCTGCCCTGGACTAACCAATACAAGGCAATAACAGGCGGCTCGGCGTTTATCGGAAAATCTTACATCAACCGAAAGCAGGATACGCTCTATCTTCAAAAGTTCGATATGGTCGACGGAGGCAACGGTTATTACAGTCATCAGTATATGACCAATATCCAGGCGGCCGCCTCAGAAGCTGCCTCTATGAAAAAAGCTTATAATTCCGATATCCTGTCATCGGCGCTGGTATTTACGATCCCGGTATATGACAATATGCCAAACAACGCCTGCGTAAAGCCGACCTCGTCGGGCAACAATAATAACTATCTGGGTGCTTTGAGCGTTACCGGCGCTTCACTTTCCCCTGCTTTTTCAATGTATACGACAAACTATTCCGCATCCGTCGGCTCGAATGTCAGTTCGATAACTATCAACGCATCGGCAAAGGATCAGGGAGCAGCCGTTGCCGGAGCAGGCAAAAAAACACTTTCTTACGGGGCTAACAGCTTTGAAATAAAAGTAACCGCTCCTTCAGGAGTCGTGAAAACATACAAGCTGACTGTTACAAGAAGCGGCAGCGGTCCGGACTACAAAACGGGCGATGTTAACGGCGACGGTTTTATAGACACGGTTGACGCATTGATGGTCTTGCAGCACGCTTCCGGAGAGATCACATTAAAAGGCAATCAGCTTCTTGCCGCAGATGTCAACGGCGACAAGGCGGCGGATGTTGTGGACGCACTGATGATCCTGCAATACAACGCAGGAACTATAGACAGCTTCAAATAGCTTTTCACTGATACGAAAAAAGAGCCTTGCAAGGCTCTTTTTTGTTACATAACATTCGATAAGCTTTTCTTTACTGCTTTGATAGTACTCGTAGCACCCCAGCTGTTCAATATTTCGACGGCAGAAAAACCTCCAAGCTTCAAAGCTTCGATCTCGTGGCGTACAGTTAACGGCGTATCGTAATGATAAAACCCGTTGTCAGTTATGCCCTGCGATTTTTTTAATCCCGCAAGCTCTGTCATGTACATGATTTCTTCTTCATCGCTTGATGCAAAATAGTCGGTCAGTATAAAATATCCGCCGTCTTTCAGCGACTGATGAAGCTTTTTATAAAGAGCAGTCTTCTTATCCTTCGTGAAATGATGCAAAGACTCTACAGAAACCGCCGCGTCGTAAACCGCGCTACCCAAGGGAACATCAAAATATGAGCCTGCAATCAGTTTCACATTATGATCCGAAAACTTTCTTTTCAGCTCCTCGAGCATTCCGACCGCCAGGTCTATGCCTGTTATCTCAGATGTCGGATTCAGCTTGAAATACCAATCCAATTCAAGGCCTGTTCCGCACCCGAGATCCAAAACAGAAGCGTTGTGATAACATGGCAGGCAGCTTGCTGTAAAAGGATAAAACTCCCTTGCCGACTCAATACAGTTTAATTGATGTTCTTCATACCCGTTCAAACGGCTGTCGAAAAACTCGCCCATTTTTTCTAACATATCGCGCCTCATTCCGATTTGTATTGCAAATGCGCCGGTCATGCCTAATCAAAAAAAGACGCCGTCCGTAAGGGGCGGCATCTCATAATTTGGTGCATTACAGCGTATTCCGCGTTTATTTATTTTTCAATCATTCCGGCCTTGTGAAGCGCTGCGCAAACCGCCCCTGTGATGATCGTTGACGCGATCATTTCAAGAACAGCATTCAGTCCGACAAACGCCACAACGAACACAAAAACATTTCTGCCGTCGATAAGCTCCTTTACATAGTCTGTATTGCCGAAAAGCAAGATCAGCGCTGTCATAAAGAACAAAGTGTTCAGAAATGCCGCACAAAATCCTGTTACACAGCCGGCAATATTGACGTTTGCAAGCTTTTTTGTTCCTTTGAAAATAAAGCCGAGCAACAAACCGTCAAGAAGCCTCGGAACAAATCTTTGAATAAACGCCAGAAACGGGTTTATTCCGACCAGAACCGCTCCCATTCCACTGGGAATGCCTATTCCGAAGCACTGCAAAAAGCTCATAAGTCCAAACAGCGCTCCGACGATCGCGCCCCCCACCGGACCTAAGGCAACCGCTGCGATCGCCACGGGTATGACGTTAAGAGTAACTACCAGCCCTGACGTTCCGATCGGTATCGAGCCTATCGGCGTTATCGAAAAAACGATAACGAGTGCCGTGAGAAATCCCATAAGCACAAGATTTTTTGTGCTTGCCGCATTGTTTTTCATATTCAATTTCCTCCTTGTTGTCGTTCCCTTTATCGGGATACAATACAATGGAATTATAATACCATATTCGCGCTGTAAAGTATACGGCAATTTTTCACAATCTTTGTGCGATTTTATAGGGCTGTTTTGTACGCTGTCAGTCCATCCTGTCCAAAATCAGGCTCAGTATCTTATGCGCGGCTTCCTCTTTGGTCATCTTTTCCAGATAGGTTTCCCCGTCATTGGTTATAACGGTTATAACATTGGTATCGCTTCCAAAGCCCGCTCCTTCGGTCCTAAGACTGTTTGCGCATATCATATCACAGTGTTTTGCGCCCAGCTTTTTGCGGGAGTTCTCTATAACATTATCCGTTTCCATTGAAAAACCGCAGATAAACTGACCCTTTATCCTGTACTCTCCGATGTACTTTAAAATATCTTTTGTTCGTTTAAGCTCAATAACCATGTCGCCGTCGGACTTTTTCAGCTTACTGTCAGCGGTTTGAGTGGGCGTATAATCGGCAACTGCCGCCGCCTTTATTATAATATCGCTCTCATCTGCTCTTTCCGTTACGGCATTGAACATATCCTCTGCCGATGAGACTTTTACAAGCTTTACAAACATGGGAGGCGCGACCTCGGTATGAGCTGCGATAACGGTAACATCTGCTCCGCGAAGCATTGCCGCGCGCGCCAGCGCAAACCCCATTTTGCCCGAAGAATGGTTAGTAATAAAACGTACGGGATCTATAGCCTCCCTTGTCGCCCCTGCTGTGATCAATACCTTTTTGCCTGACAGATCTTTCTCAAAGGCGATCTCCTTCAGCACATACTCCAGCAAAACCTCTTCGTCAGGCATTCTTCCGTCGCCGATATCGCCGTTGGCAAGCATACCGTTTGCAGGCTCGATTATCTCATATCCGAAGCGACGAAGCTTTTCAATATTATCCTGAACTATGGGATTGTGAAACATATTATGATTCATCGCGGGGGAAACCAGCTTTTTGCACGGACAGGCCATAACCGTTGTTGTCAGCATATCATCAGCGATCCCGTTTGCTATTTTGCCGATAACATCAGCCGAAGCGGGAGCAATAAGAACGACATCTGCCTGCTTTGCCAAAGCAACGTGTTCGACGCTGTACTGAAAGTTGCGGTCAAAGGTATCAATAAGACACTTGTTTGAAGTAAGAGTTTCAAAAGTGACCGGATTTATAAACATTGTCGCATTTTTGGTCATTAGAACCTGAACATTGCATCCGAGTTTCTTAAGCATTCTTGTCAGATTTGCGAT
The DNA here is from genome assembly GCA_002479715.1 of Ruminococcus sp. UBA7477. Lineage (GTDB taxonomy): Bacteria > Bacillota > Clostridia > Oscillospirales > Ruminococcaceae > UBA7477. Next base: position 7,329 of record DLOT01000059.1, read on the forward strand.
CTTGTATGCCGCTATACTCCCTGTAACTGCCAAAACAACGGTCTTTCCCGATAGCATAAGCCTTGCCCCTTTACGTTTTTCTTATATTATAGCTTATTATTCTCAGGTTTTCAAGCATCCCGCAAAACTTTTTAGATCATCTCGTCTTTCGTATATCAAGCTCGCGGGAGATCTCTTCCAGCTTTTTGTCCGTCAAGATATACTTCCTCGAAAAATACAAGGCTGCCGCTGCCATTCCCAAAATCGGCAATGCGGTCATTGTCATCCTCAGGATCACCGCCGAGGAGCCGGACGCCTCAACCGCTGCCCCCTCAGTGGATGTGTCGCTGTTGAGATTACAGATACTTAAACATACTGAGGTTATGAATGCAGCCGCACCTGACGCAAGCTTTACAACAAAGGTCTGCATTGAGAAAATAACACTTTCGTCACGCCTGTTGTTTTTCAGTTCTCCGTAATCAACGGTGTTCGCCAAGAAAACCGTCGTCAAAACTGTCAGCATACCGAAAGCAGAGAAAATCAAAAGTGCAGGAATAAACAGAGCTGCAATGCTTCCCGGAACTGTAAACATCATCAGCAGCAAAAGGCCATAGCCAAGCGCCGCAAGAATCACGCTTACAAAGAAAACACGGATCGTGCTTATAAACTTTCTGAGCAGCGGGAAAAGCAGCATCATGGACGCGATCTGCACAATACCCCCGAAGGTGTTAAATGCCGTAAAGCTGTCATACCACTTAGCGCCGCCGAAATCATATTTAAAAAAGTATATAAGCAGATTTGTAGTGATATAAAGCGAGCAGTTCACAAGCACTATCGTTACAACGACTGCCATAGCCTGGTCATTGCGGACAAGCGCGCCGAACATCTGCGACACTGTTGGAGTTTCCATATCGGCGGTGGATTTTTCCTTTATACACAGGCAGCAGATCGCTATAAGAACTATGAAGGCAGCTGCGATTATAAGTGAAAAGACGCGAAAGGCGGTTCGCTCATTTCCACCGCCGAGTGCGATCACACATTTCATTGTTATGACCGTGATTATTGTTGATCCGATACCTGCACACGAACGCGCAAGAGTTGTAAGCCTTTCTCGCTCCCTGCCGCCCTCGGTGAATGCCGGTATCATAGACCAGAACGGAATGTCCATCATTGTATAGGTCACTCCCCAAAGAATATAGGTCACGGCAGCATAAGCGACAAGTCCTCTTCCCTCAATCGCAGGCGGAACCGCAAACAATAAATATAAAAGCACAGAGTTTGTCAGCGTTCCTATCATCAGCCATGGTCTGAAACGCCCCCAGCGTGTTTTTGTTTTTGCAACTAAAACGCCCATTATCGGGTCGTTGAAAGCGTCAAAAAAGCGCGCTACCATGAGAATAACGCCCATTGCTATCGCACTTACACCGAGTATGTCCTGATAATAATAGAGAATGTAGGTAGCCGACAGCATATACACCATATCCTTGCCGACAGCGCCTAAGCCGTAGGCAGCCTTTTCACCTGTTTTCAGCTTCATAACTTTTCCTCCGTTTTTCAAAGATCTTTTCTTTATTATTCCCGAATGAAGCCGCTCTACTACTGCTGTTTTAAAAAACTTTTCACACGCAAAAAGCCCCTCTCTCATTTCAGGAGAAAGGGGTTATTTCATGTTAAATTCCGATCAGACCGCCGCAAGCTGAAATCCGACTATTCCCACGACTGAAATAATGCTTCCCGCAAGACCCAGTCTGCTGCTCTCCTCTTTTCGTATGAGGGCTATTATGAACAAGGCGCACAATGTCATCGGCGCAATAAACGATCCGCTTGTCAGACTGCGCGCAATAATTGCGTTTTCCAGAAGAAGCCCGGCAACATTCGGGATCTTGGTAAGCGTTACCACCCAAAAGCCTTTGGGATTTTCTTTTGCAAGCTTAACAGGCTTGACAAACGGCAGAAGAACAAGAGCCATAACGATCAGCCCGAAAAACAGCGCCGCCGTTGAGGATATGTAACTCTCACTCGCCTTTATCGTGATACCGTACATAAAGCGGTCGATAAGATAAACTATGAGTGCCAAAACGATATGCCGGTAGTTTATCTTCTTTTTATTACCCGCCTTAGCTATGAAAACAAGCCCGATGACCGTAACCGCGATAAAAGCAAGACAAAATGCGCTGGCTTTTGCGCCCATATATATATCGGCGGCGTATGACATAAACAGCGTAACGCCAAGCCATGCTTTAAGCTCAAAGGCCGAAAGCTCGGTATAGATTATCGCCGACATCTTGAACTCCAGAATTTTGTTGACTGCCAGTGCGATCACCGCCGCCGCAGACTGCCAGCAAAGACTGACGCTGAAATCAACAAACGGTATACACGGCAGCATAAACAGCGCCGTACTTGCTGCCATAAGAAAAGAAAGCTGATCGCCGTTTAATTTTGCTACCGAGATCGCAAACTTGTCGCTCAGAGAGCATATTGTATAAAACACAACAACCGAAACAAGCATTAAGGCCATAGGAACAATCCTCCAAACAAAACTGACAAACAACAGTATATACAACTTGCTGCGATTTGTCAAGATATTTCGCCATATCTGCTGCCGTTGCATCAGCTGTTGCGGCTTCGGCGGATTTTATGTAATATTTTATTCGTGCAAAGATCATAACGCCTGAGACCTATCGCTTGACAACAGCAGGTATGCGCGGTATACTTGAAAAAAACAGATAAAAAGGAGAACAGAGTGACAAAAATGAAAAAATTAAAGATCGCCCTATTACAGATCGCCCCCGGCAACACCATTGAGGATAATCTCAAAAAGGGAATCGACGCATGCCTGCGGGCTAAGAAGCAGGGAGCGGACATCGCTTTATTTCCTGAAATGTGGAGCAACGGATACCGGATCTATGACCGCTCTCCGGAGGAATGGACCGGTGAGGTGATCTCTGTTGACAGNNTGACCGCCCCGTTTCCGAATGGCAGGCAGAAGCCGTTTCAGCCGACAGCGAGTTTGTCAATACCTTCGGAGAGCTTGCCAAAGAGTCGGAAATGGCGATAGGCATTACGCTTCTTGAAGCATACGAAAAAGCCCCGCGAAATACGCTTGTGCTGTTCGACCGCTACGGTAAGCGAAAAATGATATATTCCAAGGTACACACCTGCGATTTTGGAGCGGAGAAAAACCTGACTCCCGGCGATAATTTTTATGTGACCGATCTGAACACCGCGTGCGGTGATATCAAAGTCGGCGCAATGATCTGCTATGACAGGGAATTCCCCGAAAGCGCACGCATTTTAATGCTGAAGGGAGCGGAACTCATTCTGGTCCCCAACGCCTGCCCCATGGAGATCAACCGACTTTCCCAGCTGCGAGCGAGAGCGTATGAAAATATGACCGCTATTGCCACCTGCAACTATCCGAAAGACGTTCCTGACTGCAACGGAAACTCCAGCGTTTTTGACGGTGTCGCCTACCTGCCGGAGATGTCCGGCTCACGGGATACCTGTATACTGAAAGCAGATGAAAAAGAAGGCATCTTTATAGCAGAGCTGGATCTGGAACAGCTTCGGCGATACCGTGAGTCCGAGGTCCACGGAAACGCTTACCGTCATCCTGAGAAATACACCCTTTTGACCGATACTAATATAGAGTATCCGTTTATCAGGCAAGATCGCCGGAATGTCTGAGAAATTAACCATGTCACCTTATCTTGCACGCGAAACATTTTATATGTATACAATGACAGATCTGGATTTATGGAGATACGTAAAAATGAAAAAAGTAATAGTTATTGGTTGTCCGGGCAGCGGGAAAAGTACATTTTCAAAAGCATTGCATGATGTTACAGGATTGCCGCTCTACCATCTGGATATGATGAATTGGAATGCTGACGGAACAAATGTGCCGAAATGCACCTTTTTGGAGCGGCTGCATCAGGCATTGGAAAAAGAATTTTGGATCATTGACGGAAACTATGGTTCAACTATGGAACTGCGGATGCAATTATGCGATACGGTCTTTTTCCTTGATTATCCGCTGGATGTTTGTATTGACGGCATTAAATCAAGAAAAGGCAAGGAACGGACAGATATTCCCTGTAAAACACTTGAAAATGAAGATAATGAGTTTATGGAGTTTGTCAATAATTACAATACTGCAAGCAGACCCACAGTGCTGGAACTGCTGCACAAATACTCTCACAAACGTATTATCATCTTTAAGGATAGAAGTGAAGCCGACAAGTTTCTTTCTCAAATAGTATAGATTTCTATTTAGTATACGCCATTTTTAGAGCCAAACAGCGCAGGCACCTTTGCGCTTATGAACTGTCTGTCCGACAGTATTGCGCTTACAAGCGGAACAGTTTATAATAACTACCACGGGCTATCCGGTTAGTGGTTGCCGCCAACAAAAACAGCTACAATGCGGAACGTGTAGTAACTGGACTTTCTCAGTCTTCGGCATATTATAATACAGCCTGACGTTTAATGCTTGCTTCACAACCATTCTTCAGTTAAATCACTAATTGCATAGAGCTATGTTTCCCGATTATGGAAATCATAGCTCTATTTTCTTTATCCACGCGGAAAAATTCTCTGTGGAAAATGTAGAATTTCGCCGAATTAATGATTGACTAATTGTGTATTCTGTGCTACAATATAATACAGCTTCTCATAGTATTGTATTATAGGAAATTACTTCGAGTCTGAGGTGAATGCTATTGAAACGCAAAAAAGGTTGCTTGTTCTATATACTGGTTTTTTCATTAGTTTTACTTGCACTTCTTATTGTACATGAAATTACCCGTAACAAGTATACTCACACATCGATAATAGTTGCGCATAATCTGTCCTCAGGTAAGATCGTACATTTTAATGATAAATACCTGTTCTCAAAAAATGATGGCATATATGCTGTCAATAACGAAACACCCGTCATAAAGACAAACAAAGTGATGCAGTTATATGCAACCGATAATTATTTATACGCTTGTGATTACGAAAGCGGTACTGTTGTTGAGTATGACTGTAATTATGCTCAAACAAATGAAATTAATCTTAATACAGGTATAAAAGATTTTGCAGTAACACTTGATCATGTAGTTTTCGTTGATTCTAAAGATAACTATCATATAATGCGGTTGCAGGATAATGCAGAAGTGACTGATTTTGAAATGCAAAGCTTCTCGCCTGTAAATGTGAATTGTTACTATAACGATCGGTTCAAGATATTTGTTTCCGAAAAATTCAGTGGCGTATCAGTGTTTGCCTGTAATAATCCAGCTCCGGTTTTAGAGTATAGAGATAAGTATGCAAACTATGTGCCATATGTTTCCGATAAGTTTGCTGTAATAAGCTCAACAACCAATGGTTCTATTCATATGTATAATTATCGATTTGAAACAGGAGAGATCATGTCAGATGTTAAGCCTGCATCACAGTGTTTACCCGTATCACTAAAAAAAGATAAAGAGCAGATAGTCTTTATCGGATTTCAGGAGCCTGCCGATCCTCATATGCCACCATCGGAGTATCCTATATTAAAGAATCATAGATGGGATTGTGTCAACGTTATTGATTCGGAAACATTTGAGTTCATATCAAGCAACAAAACAAAGAAGTATGAGCGCATAATCTATGCCGATGAAAACAGAGCAATTACATTTTACAACGGTCACTATCTTACATACTCGCTTGAAGATTGGGAAGTTATTGATAAGCAAAAGGCTGACGAAATCAAAGACGGCGGCTCATACACCTTTGAAACCTGCGGAGAGTACATTTTTGTATTTGATGATAACACAGGAGAGCTACTGAACACTATTAGCGTTGCATGAAGACGGATATTAATAAGCAAAAACAATGGATTAATGCTTTTGATATAATCCACAGAAAGACAACGGCAGGATATCTCTCATCAGGGATGTATCCTGCCAACTTTCTGCTTTTTATTACCAGTACAAGTAAACGCCTAACACCGCATTAAAGCCCCTGAATCGGTTCAAATCCTGTTTTACTCTTAAAACAGGCTAAAAACATCCACGGAATCAGACTTAAAATTTTTCGCCCTGAAAAGCAAAAAAGATGTCAGCGCGCC
>DLOT01000059.1:13467-25936 GCA_002479715.1 Ruminococcus sp. UBA7477
TACCAAGGATGTGCTCTGCCAACTGAGCCATAGCAGCATTTTTAGTCAGCCTAATTATTATACAACCTTTTGCGCAGTTTGTCAATACCTCAAAGCACTTTTTTAAAAAAATCCCGTCCGAAAAAATCTTCCTTCGGACGGTTTTCTGTTGACTAAAGATATTATACACAGATTTATGAATATTTTCTTGCAGCCAAGCGGATAATACTCAGAACTCCGAGCAGCATCGTTACAGAAAATGCGATTATCAGCATGACCCAACCGGAAGTCAGACCTTGAGTCAGAGAATCCATATCCGTGCCGAAAAGCTCCTCTACCTTCGAGTCCTTGCCAATCCCATAAAGGAAGAATATCAGAAACATCTTAACGTTAGCCGCCGTGAAAACCGCCGAAATTCCCAGCATTCCCGCCTGTATAGCCGCATAATCCTTTCGTGTCTTGACAAAAAACCTGTATGCCAAAACAGCACAGGCCGCAAGCATCAGAAAGTATACCGCATATAACGCGCTGTATACCACCAGCCACGGAGAGCTGCCGCTTACATCTATCCCCGGAACGACAAAAACACACGAAACCACTGTCAGAGCCGCAACAATATAAGTGACTATCATCATTACCCTGTAGGCTCGCTCGCTGCCTGTCATCTTTTCGTATTTAATCTTTTTTGACATCGGTTTCTTCCTCCTGCTTAACTGTTACCATAACCCGGTAGATCTTTCTGTCGTCAGCCTTCAGTATTTCCATATCAAATTTATCACTGGAAACTATTTTGCCCTCAGCGGGTATCTCCCCTTCAAGCTCCATAATATATCCCCCGACAGACGACATTTCACTCTCTACCGTATCAGTCGGAAGCTCCATTCTCTCCAGCATATCATAGATCGACATCTCCGCGTCGATCTCAAAAACATTATCCGCCAGCTTTGTGAACGAATTATCCTCATCGTCGCTCTCATCGTATATCTCTCCGACAAGCTCTTCTATAATATCCTCAAGTGTAACAATACCCTGAGTTCCGCCATATTCGTCATGAACAACTGCCATATGCATCTTCTCTTTCTGCATGATCCGCAAAGCCTCAGAAACGCGGGTATGCTCGATCATATGCGCGGGAGCAAGCATTATTTTTGAAATATCCCTGTTCTTTTTCACCCTGTCAAGATAAAATTCAAAAAAATCGCCCTGAAGCAATACTCCCACAATGTTATCTATCGAATCCTTATAAACAGGCAGACGCGAATATGCTGTCGAGATAAACGTATCCTTGATCTTCTCTATGTTGTCATTCAGCTCAACACCTGTGATATTGACTCTGGGAACAAGAATTTCGCCGACGGTTTTCTCGTCAAATTCAAGAGCGGAGCGCACAAGATCCGACTCCTGCTCCTCCAAAACCCCCTCATCCTCGATCTCATCTATGATGCATTTCAGCTCATCCTCGGTCATTGTAGGAGGCTTTTTGCCTGAGCTGAATACTCTGGAGGCAAGCTTTGCCAGAACGCTGAACGGTACAACGACAGGCGTTATGACCGTCATAAATCCGAGCAGCAGCGGTGCTGTGAAAAGCACAAACCCCTCTGCGTGTTCTTTAGCCACGGCCTTCGGGATGATCTCACCGAAAATAAGAACAACGACCGTCATAACTGCCGTAGCTATTCCGACGCTGCCGCTGCCGAGCATTCTCGTGAAAACTACCGTTGCGAGCGAAGCAGAAGCAATATTCACAACGTTGTTGCCGACCAGAATTGCAGTGAGCGCCTTGTCAAATCTTTCAAGGATCTTCAGAGCAGTCCTTGCATGCGGGTTCTCGTCCTCGATGTTTTTCAGTCTTATTCGGTTGACCGAAGAAAATGCCGTTTCGGTCGCTGAAAACACCGCCGAAAACATTACCAAAACGACAATTATGAATATGTCCATATACTTTCCTTTCTAAAATATATCATATCGGTCCGGAACTAATCCCACCGAAAATAATACAGACATAAATATAATAACATATATATATCAAAATTGCAAGTGCACCGCCGAAAAAAAGGCTTCTCCCCGAAAAATCCGGGGAAAAGCCTCTGTTTATTATTGATACTGTCCAAAACTACTCGGCAGCCTCAGAACTTTCTTCACCTGACGAAGAGCCCGCGCCCTCCTCGCCGTAAACAGCTGTCTTGATAGCCTCGGCGATCTCAGGATAATACCAGTCATACGGATCCTGTCTTTTCAGAATGCCGAAGTCCTCATTCTCGCCGGCAAAATAATTGTTATCCCACCAAACACAAGGAACTCCCAGCTGCTTTGCCGCGTTCAGATAATAAGTAACGCATTCAACGCGCTCGTCAATATTCTCCTTGTTCAGGCAGCCGTATTCGCCGATGATAACGGGGATCTCGTTTGAGAGAAACAGCTCATAGAGCGTCTTAAAAAGGTTGTCAATCTCGCCATAATTCTGCTCGGTGAACTGATCTGTTCCGTGCGTATCCAATGCCATTGAATACGGCAGATAGCCGTGGACCGAAACGATAATATGGTTATCATTCTCCGGCAGATAAACAGCCTTGAGACATCTCTTGTCCGAAGAAGCGGCATATCCCGATACCATAAGAGCGCGCTTTTCGTTATTTCCTCCGGTCGCCCGGACGGTTTCGTAAAACGCCTTTTCATATTCAACAACGATCTCTCTTGCTTCTTTGGTTCCGCCGTTCCATTCATACGACGTACCGCGAAGTCTGGGTTCATTAAGTCCTTCAAATATCAAATGCTCGTCGTAATTGATAAATTCCTCAGCGATCTGCTTCCACAAAGCCTTCAGCTGCTCGATATCCTGTTCCTTGTTTTCCGCATCGGGATAATACCATTCCTCGTGATGAGTATTGAGGATAACGAACATATCGTTGTCGATCGCGTAGTCAACGATCTCATGAACTCTCGCCATCCATGCCGGATCAACAGTATAATTTTCGTCCATATGCTCGCCCCAGCTTACCGGAATACGCGCAACATTGAAGCCCTCTGAGGAAAGCTTATCAAACAGTCCCTTTGTTGTGATATCCTTCTGCCATGCAAACTCGGCTGCAAGGGTGGGATTGCCTGTAGCATCAAGAGTGTTACCGAGATTCCAACCCGTTTTCATTTCCTTGACAAGCTCCCAGGCAGAGATATCGCGCATCTCCATCGGGGTGTTGTAGGGCGATTCATACAGTTTTTCATCAGATTCAAACGGATTTACCCACTCCGAAGAGCTGTCGCCTTCCGATGAAGCTCCATCAGAAGAAGATGATGTCGGTTCACCCGACGTGTCGGACGAAGCCGCAGATGAGTCCGACGAGCCGCAGCCCGACAATGCCGAGGTCAGCATGACAGCCGCCGCAATAAATGCCAGATACTTTTTCATAAACAAACTCCTTTCACTATTTAGAGCGCCTCATGATTTCAAGGCACATTCTTCCGTTATGATAAGGACACTTCCACGGACCGACCATTTCCTTTCTGCGGTCCGGAACTCCGTCAAAGCTGACCTCAGAGAACCATTCACCGCAGCGCTTATCGGTCGTAACATTCTTAATGTAGTCAAACACCTCTTCGGAAATTCTGAGAAAATGCTCGTCCCCCGAGTGTTCATAAGCATTGTGATAGCCGATGACCGCCTCAGCCTGAACCCACCAGACTCTCTTGGTGTCGATCTTATCGTTCTCACGCTCATTGTAAAGCGCTCCGCCCTTAAACGCAAGCTTTTCAATGTTCTTTGCGATTCTCAGATCCATAGCGTTGAATCTTTCGGTAAGTGCCCTGTCGCCCAGCGTTTCAGCTGCCAGATCCATAAGCCAGCTTGCCTCAATGTCATGGCCGTAGGAGTGGATATCGCCTACCTCGTTGAACTTGGTGTCAAAAAATACCCTCAGCGCATCGGTTTCCTTGTTATATACGATATCGCTCATCTGTGACAGCAGGAACCTGAGTCTGTCTGCTACTCTCTCGTTTCCGTCAGCCTTATAAAGCTCGGTATACGCTTCAATAAGGTGAAGCACAGCGTTCATCGTTTTGTCGGCCTGCAAACCGTTCTCAGAAAGCGCGTCGTTCGGTACAAGTCTCCAGTCCCGTGAGAATGCCTCTCTGTAGCCGTATTCGTCCGGAGTTTTGCTTTCAATATCCTCAAAGATCCTGTATGCCAGCTGCAACGCCTCCTCATCGCCGGTCGCGTTATAATATGCAGACAGTGCATAAACCGCAAAGGCGCAGTTGTATGTATGCTTCATATCGTCAACAGGCTCGCCCTTGCAGTCAAGCATCCAGTAAACGCCGCCCATCTCATAGTCTATGCACTTATCCCTGACAAATTCGTAGGCGTGGCGCGCAAGACGCTTCAGCTCATCGCCGCCCAGCGCCTTATAGCAGCTCGAATAGAACCAAAGAATGCGGCTGTGAAGAATAACGCCCTTGTCAGCCTTTTTGTCAAGATTCAGATCAAAATCCATAAATCCGTAAAAACCGCCGTTTTCCTTGTCCTCCAATGCCGACCAGAACGGGATTATGTTCTCGACCAGCATTTTTTTGCATTCATCCGCAAGCATCTCTCTCACCCTTCAATCAATAATCTTTCTTGCTTCAACGTAATATCTCTTATCCCAAGCGTGACCCATGGAAAAAGTCTTTCGCGGCAAAGCGCCGTCAAAAATAACCGTCGGGAAAAGCTCACTCTTTTTCATATCAGGCAGAATAAATCCGACAGTTCCCTCAGCCTTTGCAAGCTCCTCCGCTACCTCGGCGCCGTGAATATAGTCGATCTCACAGAGATTTTCTTTCGCATATTCATCGATCGCGATCTGAAGGCTGCCGACTGTCAGCTTTGAAAGAGCTTTGGAGATATACCACCGCTTCTTTTCACCGCCGCTTACCCACAGAAAGCTTTGCATACTGTCGTTTCCGTTTTCGCTCAGTGATAAAGCATTCTTCAGAGAACTCAGGAGCTTTTGCTCATCTACCCCCTTGACAACTCTGTGAATAGCCTCAAACTCCAGCGCAGGCGAGTGGAGATTAACTATCTCGACAAGCGCATATCTTGCAGGATGGCAGGACAGATCCTTACCGGGATTTTCACGCTTCAGACGTTCATAGTATTCCTTTGCGGTCGCAAGTGAGTGATTGCCGTCGCCCATCGCATAAAGCAAAACGCCCATTCCCTCCGCGCCGTACTTCTCCTCAAAGCGCTTTTTATCTCCGAGCCTGTCAAGAGCCGCAAAAACCGCCTTCTTGTCATTTTCATTCAGCAGCCTGCCGCATATTCTTCCGCCGCGCTGCATAAGATTAAAGTCGTACAGCTTTCGCATACTGTCCTTCACCGCATCAAGCGGCTCGATAACCGTTTTGTTCTCGTCATCTATCAGTATCATAATATGGGGAAGCTCAAGAGGAGCGCCCTCGCGAACCTTTATCCTCGGCGGTATACGCTCAACGACCGTCGCTTCTGTCGCTCTGACCTGCGACTGTGAGCCCTTTGAGTAGTTATACTGTTCAAGGTCAACGGCTCCGACGATCCCGGCTCTGACCCGTCCGTCGTCCTGCGTTCTCTCAACATAGATAAGCGCGTCCTTGTATTCGGAAAACACTCCGCAGTCAAGATAATCGTTCATTGCCCTATGGATCTCGCCGATGCGCTTGTCAACGCCGCTTTCGTTCAGATAAAGCTCCGGCAGAATAAGCCTGAGCGCTGAGGGCTTATCTCCGACGATCCTGTCGGTTACAGCCCAGTATTCCGGCTCACTGGTATACTGATCGCAGGCAACGACCGCCCATTTCTCCATATCAGCAGCCTTAGGCAGCAAAATATCGGCTGAGGTGAATGCTGTGTTTGATCTCATATCGCACGCTCTCCTTTATTACTTAAACGTTTTCAGCGCATTAATTCCAAAACAGGACGGGATTTTTCCCGCCCTGCAAAATATTTATCAGCTGTTTGCGTTAGCTCCGCAGCATTTCTTGTATTTCTTTCCGCTGCCGCACGGACAGGGATCATTCGGCCCCGGCTTGCCCTTGACCTCTCTCGGGCCGCCGGTCGGTCTGCTCTCTCTGAGGATCTGCTCACGTTTAGGAGCATTCTCTGCTCTTCTGACCTGAACCGTGAACAGCATACGGACCGTATCCTCACAGATGCTTTCAACCATAGCATCAAACATATCAAAGCCCTCGATGCGGTATTCAACAACCGGATTATGCTGTCCGAACGAGCGAAGCCTGATACCGCGCTTCAGCTCCTCCATATCGTCGATATGCGCCATCCACTTTGTATCGACCACCTTGAGAAGGATAACTCTCTCCAGTTCTCTCAGAAGCTGAGGGGTCAGCTCCTCCTCACGCTTTGCGTATTTCTCCAATGCTCGGTCTGTAAGCATTTCGCGGATATCCTTCTTGTCAATATCCTCCAACTCCTCGGCGGTATATCTGAAATCGTCATCCGTTGTCAGCAAGCCCATAAGCTTTTCGCGCAGACCGTCGAAATTCCACTCGTCATGTATGTCTTCATCAAAGAGATACATATTGACATTGTTATCAACAAAATCCTTGATCATCTTGAGGATATAGTCGTGAATATCATTTCCCTCGATGACCTGCGATCTCTGACCGTAGATGATCTCACGCTGTGCGTTCATAACATCGTCATAGCTCAGAACGTGCTTTCTTATATCAAAGTTCTGACCCTCGACCTTCTTCTGCGACGACGCTATAATGCTTGTAAGCATCTTGCTCTCGATCGGTAAGTTTTCATCGACTCTCAAAGTATCCATGACTCTGGTTACCTTATCGCCGCCGAAAATACGCATCAGGTCGTCCTCAAGCGACAGATAGAAGCGGCTGGCTCCCGGGTCGCCCTGACGTCCTGAACGGCCTCTAAGCTGGTTGTCGATACGCCTTGCCTCATGTCTCTCTGTACCGATGATGAAAAGTCCGCCTGCCTCCTTAACTGCAACAGCCTTCTCATTAACCTCTTCGCTGAACTTTTTATAAAGCTCCCTGTAAAGCTCTCTTGACTTAAGTATCTCTTCGTTGTCGGTTTCGCCGTAGCCCACAGCCTCTGCGATGATATCCTCGGGAATATCCCTGCGGCGCATTTCATGTCTTGCCAGAAACTCGGCGTTTCCTCCAAGCAGAATGTCGGTTCCGCGTCCCGCCATGTTGGTAGCGATCGTGACAGCTCCGAACTGACCCGCCTGAGCGACTATCTCCGCTTCCCTCTCATGATACTTTGCGTTCAATACATTATGCTTTATGCCTCTGTTCTTCAGAAGCCTTGAAAGATGCTCCGACTTTTCGATCGAAACGGTACCTACCAGAACAGGCTGACCCTTTTCATGGCACTCAATGATCTGTTCTATAACCGCGTTGTACTTGCCCTTTTCGGTCTTGAAAACGACGTCGGGATAATCAATCCTAATAACGGGACGGTTGGTGGGGATCTCAACAACGTCCAGCTTATAGATCTCTCTGAACTCATCTTCCTCGGTAAGAGCCGTACCGGTCATACCGGACAGCTTTGAGTAAAGTCTGAAATAATTTTGATATGTTATGGTCGCGACAGTCTTTGATTCATGCTTGACCTTAACACCCTCTTTTGCCTCGATAGCCTGGTGCAGACCGTCGTTAAAGCGTCTGCCCTGCATAATACGGCCGGTAAACTCGTCAACAATCAGAACCTCGCCGTCTTTAACAACATAGTCGGTGTCAATATGCATAATGCCGTTAGCCTTGATAGCTTGATTTATGTGGTGCAAAAGCGTCAGGTTGTCGGCGTCCATAAGGTTTGCGACATTGAAAGCCTTTTCAGCCTTGGCAACACCCGACTTAGTGAGTGTCGCGGTCTTTGCCTTTTCATCAACGATGTAATCGCCGTCCATAAGGTCATTATCCTGTTTCTCGTCCAGCTCAACGACCTTGGTCATAGTCAGCGTCTTTGCAAACCTGTCCGCTTTGACATACATATCTGTAGACTTATCACCCGGACCCGAAATGATAAGCGGAGTTCTCGCCTCATCTATGAGAATAGAGTCAACCTCGTCAACAATAGCAAAATTGTGACCTCTCTGCACTCTGTCCTTCTTATAATTGACCATATTGTCACGAAGATAATCAAAGCCGAACTCACTGTTGGTTCCGTAGGTTATATCGCAGTTATATGCCTTGCGCTTTTCGTCGTTGCTCATTCCCGCCAGAACGCAGCCTATAGACTGACCTAAAAAGCTGAATACCCTGCCCATTTCCTCAGATTGGAACTTAGCGAGGTAATCGTTGACCGTTACAACATGAACGCCTTTTCCCGAAAGTGAATTAAGATATGCCGCTAAGCAGGCTACAAGGGTTTTTCCTTCACCTGTTTTCATCTCAGCGATCCTTCCCTGATGAAGAACTATCGCGCCGATGATCTGAACAGGAAACGGCTTCTTTCCGAGAACTCTCCAAGCGGCTTCGCGGCAAACAGCCAAAGCCTCGGGCATAATACCGTCAAGGGTTTCAAGACCGCCGTCAAGCCTGTCCCTGAAGTTCTGAGTCTGCTCGCGAAGCTCATTATCGCTCATCTCGGCATACTTTTCCTCCAAAGCAAGTGTTTTTTCTTTAATAGGTTCTATGCGTGAAAGCTCTTTTTTGCTGTAGCTTCCGAAAATTTTGTCGAAAAACCCCATTATACGACCTTTCCTTTCCTGCCGACGCGCACTCTTTGCGAAACGGCACCTGTATTAATAACAAAATATTGTCAACATTTCAAAATCACACAACAATACAGCTTATAGTATAACATAACGCTTGAGAAAAGTCAAGCACAAGCCGCTGTTTTTCGCCCCTATCGCTAAAAATCGCGCGAGCCGTATTGACAAAATAAGCGCAGTGTTGTATAATAATAAAGGATAATTTTTATCCGTTCTTATCAAGAGTGACAGAGGGAACAGGCCCTGAGACGTCCGGCAACCTGACCGCGAGCGGCGGTAAAGGTGCTAATTCCTGCGGTTTTGACCGAAAGATGAGATATTATTTAACGCTGGTTTATATCGCAAGGCTTTCTGTCAAAGGAAAGCCTTTTATTTTTAGGAGGTAGAAAATATGGCAAAATACGTTTTCACATCGGAATCGGTAACTGAGGGTCACCCCGACAAGATCTGTGACCAGATCTCAGACGCTGTGCTTGATGAAATGCTCCGTCAGGATCCAATGTCGAGAGTTGCCTGCGAAACGGTGACAACGACGGGGCTCGTTATGGTAATGGGTGAGATCACCTCGAAGGCAACCGTCGATATTCCTGCGGTGGTCAGAAAAACGATCGAAGAGATCGGATATACAGATGCAAGCTTCGGCTTTGACTGCAATACCTGCTCGGTCATTACAACGCTGGACAAGCAGTCGCCTGATATTGCCATGGGCGTTGACAATGCCTTGGAGGGCCGTGAAAAGGATGAGTGCGACATTGGCGCAGGCGATCAGGGAATGATGTTCGGTTATGCCTGCAATGAAACTCCGGAGCTTATGCCTCTTCCGGCTTCTCTGGCTCAGAAGCTTGCAAAGCGCTTAGCCGACGTCCGCAAGAGCGGTCTCCTTCCCTATCTCCGCCCCGACGGAAAAACGCAGGTCACAGTTGAATATGACGACGGCAAGCCCGTCAGGGTAGACACTGTCGTAGTTTC
Source organism: Ruminococcus sp. UBA7477 (assembly GCA_002479715.1). GTDB lineage: Bacteria > Bacillota > Clostridia > Oscillospirales > Ruminococcaceae > UBA7477. Next base: position 23,124 of record DLOT01000059.1, read on the forward strand.
ATCTCAGCACAGCCCCGAGGTTTCGCTCAGCAAGATCAGAGAGGACATTATCGAGAATGTTATCAGATATGTTATACCCGAAAGGCTGCTTGACTCTGACACCAGATATTTCGTCAACCCCACCGGACGGTTTGTTATCGGCGGTCCTCAGGGTGACAGCGGCTTGACCGGAAGGAAGATCATCGTTGACACCTACGGCGGTTATGCCCGCNNCCGCCACGGCGGCGGAGCTTTTTCCGGAAAAGATCCGACAAAGGTTGACAGAAGTGCCGCATATGCCGCAAGATATGTTGCAAAGAATATCGTTGCGGCAAAGCTTGCATCTAAGTGCGAGGTTCAGCTGGCTTATGCGATCGGAGTCGCTCAGCCTGTTTCTGTTTCACTGACCCTCGACACCTTCGGAACAGGGGTGGTTTCCGAAGAAAAGCTTGCCGAAGCCGTCAAGAAAGTATTCGATCTGCGCCCCGCCGCGATCATCCGTGATCTTGACCTCAGGAAGCCGCAATATCGTGCTTTGGCGGCATACGGTCATATGGGCAGAGAAGATCTGGATGTCGTGTGGGAAAAGACCGACCGAACAGAAAAGCTTTTGGCGGCGGTAAAGGAGCAGTAGATGCTGCTTTCCGATTGCTGTGACGTTCTTTACGCCACCGAGCTTAACTGCGTTTTTATAAAATGGAAAAGATACTGTGAGGGCGACGAATACAGAAGGCCGCTGCTCCACGCAGCCGATATTTTAAGGCAGCATGACGGCTGCAACATTGTGATGGATATCCGCGAAAGCACGGGATTTTCCGATGACGACACAGCTTGGCTTCACGAGATCTTTTCTGTTGCCGCCTTAAATTTCGGATGCAGACATTTTTTCTTCATCCGAAACTGCTCAAGCGCCGACACGCGTTGGCTGGACGATCAGACCGCGCTTTTGCAGAGATCCTTTTCAGTCCACTGCTGCGAGGGGTTCGATGATATAAAGCTGATCCTACTCTCCGACCCCATGCAATACTAGGCAGAAAACCAGCTTACCGTTCCGTCCAGAACAAGCATAAATACTGCGGCGACAAGTGCGATCGCCAGTATAGCAATAATAGTCACAAGCAGTCCGACAGTCGAGTTTGTCGGGCTGTTTTCCTTTTTCGGCAGAATGTTGAGATATTTAAGAGCGCGGCTGATCGGCTTGTAGAGAAGCAAGGTCAGCGCTGCATTCAGAGCGCCCTTGGTTATGTTAAACGGAAGCAGCAGCGACGGAATGAGTTTGATTACAGCGCTGCGCGGCGCCTTCATATAAAGCGGTGTGATTAACAGATTTGCCGTGATCATCACTGCCACCATCATTATTACAGACATCACAAGTCCCAAGCCCGCGCCGGCAAGTGTGCGTTTCTTTGCGTAAACAGCTGAAACCGTGCAGGCAAAGGCTGCGCTTGAAAGAAAATTCATCAGAAATCCATACCAGCCTGTGTGGCTGACCGTTATCATCTCGACAAATGCCGCAGTCACTGCAACACCAAAGGCAGACAGCGGTCCGTATATCAATCCGCAAAGCGCGATCACAGCGTCCTTTGCATCGAATGTAAGAAACTGAACGTTGATCTTGAAGACGACCGAGCTTAAAAATGCGATAGCCGCGAACATCGCCAGGGCGGTCATTTTTTTGATATCTGCGGTCTTGTTAGAATTTGTCATAGCTATTACTCCTCATTACAATATAATACTAATTCATCATCGTTCTGTAGACAAAGCTGCGAGATAGAATACGACCAATCAAGGAAAACGTCCGCAGGCAGGCTGTCGCCTGTCAAGGGCGTTTGACNNAGGTTGGTGATGAATTAGTATCTTGTGAAGCGCAAAACAAAAGCCCCGAACATCAGCTGTTCGGGGTGCAAAGCTACATTCCAAATAGGAACGCTTGTCTTACGTTTCTTTCATCCGGACTTTAACCGTCGGTTTCGGAATTTCACCGAATCAGCGCATAATGCGGTCGAGGACTTTACCTCCGATGTGGAATTTCACCACCCCTGAAACACAAGGTTATTCTGTTTTATTTACGTACGTACTTACTTATCGTCTTCGGGCTGCTCGATATCCTCAAAGCCGAACTCCAGCTTTTCGCCGCAGTTGGGGCATTCAACAGTTCCCTCTTCGACAATGCTCTCACCAAGACAAATGGTGTCGCCGCAGGGCGGGCAGGTGCATTCATACATCGGCTCATCCTCAAATCCGTCAAACGCGTCATCATCGCATTCGTCGTCATCGCAGCAGTCACATTCGCACTCGTCGTCATCGTCACAGCAGCACTCATCGTCGCCATAGAAATCTTCCTCTAAATTTCCGAGGTCCTCATCTATTGCGTCAACAAGATCGACTGTTTCCGAGATCTCGTCGGAAATATCGTAAATAGTATCGCTCATTTCCTGCAAAACATCGGCCATTGCGGCAAGGATCTTGCCCTCCTTGGTGGTTTTGTCAAGCTCAAGCCCGTCCATAAGACCCTTGAGATAGGATACCTTCTCCATAAGCTCCATATTGTGATCCTCCTTAAAAAGATTTTCAGGAATTATCAGTTAACACGCTCCATATACTCACAGGTTCTTGTGTCGATCCTGATAAGCTCGCCCTCCTCAATGAAGAGCGGCACCTTGATCTCCGCGCCCGTTTCAAGCGTTGCGGGCTTGGTAGCATTTGTGGCTGTATTTCCCGCAAAACCGGGGTCTGTCTTTGTAACGACCAGCTCAACAAAGTTGGGCGGCTCAACGCCGAATACCTGCCCCTTATATGACAGGATCTTGCAGACCATGTTCTCCTTAACGAAC
>DLOT01000059.1:25947-35094 GCA_002479715.1 Ruminococcus sp. UBA7477
GATCCATGAAATAATAAAGATCGCCGTCGCTGTAGCAGTATTCCATATCCTTTCTCTCAACATATGCCGTCGGGAACTTGGCTGTCGGGTTGTAGGTCTTTTCAACAACGGAGCCTGTAATAACGTTTCTTACCTTAGTTCTTACAAACGCTGCGCCTTTACCCGGCTTAACGTGCTGGAATTCGATAATCTGCATTACATTTCCGTCTTCCTCAAAAGTCATTCCGTTTCTGAAATCGCCGGCAGTAATCATAAATTAATACCTCCAAATAATTATTGACACATCATTGAAACCTCCGCGTTACAAGCGCAGAAATTCCCTTACAATATATTGTACCTTATTTTATGATATTTTGCAAGGGGTTTTAACTATTTTCTTTCATTTTGATAAAATAATCAGCTGTTTTGGAGCGTGAGTGAGGTTGCGGCAGCCTTTTTTTGTGACATATGCCATATCCTCTATTCTCACTCCGAAAGCTCCTGGGAGATAAATTCCCGGCTCGCAGGTTATGACCGCTCCCTCCGGGATTATTTGTTCGCTTTTGGGTCCGCCATAGGGTATTTCGTGTATCTCCATGCCCACTCCGTGACCAAGCGAATGCCCGAAAGCGTCGCCATAGCCGCTTTCTACTATGACATCTCTTGCAAGAGCATCGTATTGCTTTCCTGTGATACCAGCCCTTAGCCCGGCAAGAGCAGTCTCCTGCGCATTTAAAACAATGTCGTAGACCCGCTTCATCTCGTCGCCGGCATTACCCACTGCAACTGTTCTGGTCATATCGCTGTGCCAGCCGTCTACAACAGCGCCGAAATCGAGCAAAACGAAGTCGCCGTTTTCAACCGTTTTGTCCGTCGGAACGCCGTGGGGCATAGAGGTGTTTGCCCCCGAAACCGCAATAGTTTCAAACGAAAGGTCCTCCGCACCGTTTTTAAGCATAAAGTAGTCAAGCTCCAATGATATCTCCCGCTCGGTTCTGCCGACAGCAATGTACTCAAGCATATGCTCAAAGCCGGCTTCGGCAATTCTCTGCGCCTCGCATATTTTAGCGGTATCGCTCTCGGTCTTGACAGCGCGCTGCTTTGCTATGGCTTTACTCAGCGCTCCGTTTGAAACCACTTTGACCCGGAGCTTGCTTTCAAGCTCTCCAAGCTGAGCTACAGTAACGGTTTCCGCTTCGACGGCGCAGGTCTTGGCGCCGTGCTTGACGATCAGCGAATTGATCTGCTCATAAAGATTATCCTGCTCTATTACCTCACAGTCCTTAACAACTGCTCTTGCTTTTTCAATATAACGAAAGTCGATGATAAGATACGCCTTGTCCGCGAATGCAAGCACCGTTCCCGCAGACGATTTCATTCCCGTGTAGTAGCGACGATTTATGTCGCCGGTTATCAAAGCGCAGTCTGCAATATTTTCAAGCGCACGGCATAGCTTTTCAATCCTGCTCATTGTCAAAGATCTCCTTCAGTGCATCAACTCCCATCATATAGCTTCTCTTACCGAAGCCGCAGATCTGCTTGCGGCAAACAGGCTCGATGACCGACAGATGACGAAACTCCTCTCTGGCATGGATATCGCTCATATGTACCTCTATCACGGGTATTTTTACAGCGGCGATCGCATCGCGAATCGCATAGCTGTAATGAGTATATGCGCCCGCATTTATAACCACTCCATCCTTGCACAGTCTTGCCTCATGAAGCTTATCTATGATCGCGCCCTCGTGGTTCGACTGAAATATCTCGCAGTCAAAGCCCAGCTCCGTGCAGTATTTTCCGATCTCTTCGTTTATGCTTTCAAATGTGTCCGTGCCGTAAACTCCCGGCTCTCTCTCTCCCAGAAGGTTGAGATTGGGGCCGTGAATGACCAAAATTTTTTTCATATTGCAAATCTCCTTATATTTCTCTCGGGCTGACTGTGTTAACAAGCCTGTGAAGAACGATCGAGCCGACTGAATTTCCCGCGATGCACACGGCAATAAACGCAGCAGTCCGAAGTGTGAACTGTCTTGCACATACAACATAGAACACATTAGCGATACAGTGTTCAAATCCCGAAAGAATGAATATCATGATAGGCAGAATTATTGTTATATAGTTCTTTGACCTGGCATAAAGCTCAACCGCCAGATAGATCATCACCCCGCACATCACGGCGTAAATAAACCAATGGGCAGCCGACTTGCCGACCTTTGCCTCCGATATGACCTTTGCGGCTTCGCTCTTTTCGTATGCCATCAGTCCCACAGCGGCAGCTCCGACAACATTGCTCAGGCACATTACGGCAAGCCGCGGAATATCCGAAAGCTTGGCGATGTATCCTATCTTTCCCGTATAGAGATTTATCTTTAACGTGCAGATGGTGATAAGCCCGAAGGCAAAAAGCAATGTTGCTATGTATTTGTTGTCGCAGGATATATATGCCCACCCTGCTGAGCCAATAAGAACTCCCGACAGAAACGAGCTTATTATATTTTCCAAAAGCTTAGATCTCATTATGCATTCCCCCGTTGTCACCGACAGCCGAATAGCTTTGTTTCATGGCAAGCGCATCGACATCCTGCGTTCCCGCGCTCTCACAGATAAACACGGGGGTCAGACCCTTCTTTGCAACGATCTCCATGAGAGGCTCATAATCCGGGCCGAAGCCTCCGTTCTCCGCAAATGTCAGATGACGCTTTTCGCCGCCGGGCGTGGTAAACTCGATCTTTGAAAAATGACTGTGAAAGATCTTTGCTCTGTCCGCGCCTACCATGTTTTCGACCTCGTCGAGCATTTTTTCATACTCGACTTTACCCTTGATATATCCGAAATCACGGGCATTAAGATGGCCGAAATCTATGCAGGGCAAAAAACTGTCGTCAAGTCGTACAAGCTCCAGAACCTCGGTCAGAGTTCCCAGCTGATTGACCTTACCCATTGTTTCCGGACAAAAAACGATATGCCCGTATCTGGCATCAACAGCGGCTTTTCTCGCCCTGAGCAGCGTATCCTTTGCAAGCTCCAGAGCCTCGCTGCGTGACATCTTCGCGCAGGATCCCGAATGAATGACGATCCTTTCGGCGCCCATATTGCTTGCCGCCTCGCAGGACTGAAGAATATATCCGATGCTCTTATCGCGTTTTTCCTCCTCAACGCTTGAAAGCGATATGAAGTACGGAGCATGAAGCGACAGGTAAACGCCGTACTGCCCGGCTTTTTCCCTGAGCGCCATAGCCGTTTCCGCGCTGACATTAACTCCGCGTCCGCACTCATACTCATAGCAGTCAAGTCCCATTTCGCTCACATACTCGGGAGCAAAAAGCGTTGATCTGTATTTCTTTGAAAAAGCCTCGCTGTTTCCTCCAGGTCCGAAAAGCGCTCTATTCATAGTAGTCCTCATCCTTCTTGGTGAAAATTCCTCGCCGCTTTTTAGGTTGACTGTCATCATCCGACTTAGGCTCGATCTCAACAATGTGTCTCATATTGATATACTTTATGCTGCCGTCCTCGTCTATCTTGATCCAGCCGTCATAGATGTCAAGAATGGTGCAGTCGTAATAATTGTCAACGCACGTTATCTCGGCACTTTTACCGACGATCTCATTTGGCAAACCGTTCATGCTGATCTCCTCCCATATTTTCATAAAACAAAAAGCGGACACGTTTGCCCGCTTTTATGTTCTTATTAATACTTGCGCTTACGAGCGGCTTCAGACTTCTTCTTGCGCTTTACCGAAGGCTTTTCGTAGTGCTCTCTTTTACGAACCTCAGCGATAACACCATCTCTCGCGCAAGATCTCTTAAAGCGCTTGAGAGCCGTATCGAGGCTTTCATTTTTGCCGACTTTAATCTCTGCCATGTCAAATCCCCTCCCTTTGCCACCGACTACAGAGGCTGACCTCGCACAGCAAAAGCAACTGGTGATTAGTGAAGGAAAAAAACTCCGAGGACTTGCCTCTCCCTCTGCATTTCTTGCTTATGCCTATTTAACGAAATCAAGTTACAAAGGTTATTATACAACACTTAGGGCATTTTGTCAATAGATTTCGCGAAATTATTTTTGTTTTTTGTTACTTTACTACTATGTTCACAAGCTTGCCCTTGACATATATTGCCTTGACTATGGTTTTACCCTCGATCGCCCCGGCAACCTTTTCGTCTGCCTTGGCAAGCAAAATAACCTCATCCTGCGCGGACTCCAAGGAAATCGTCAGTCTTGTCTTCAGCTTGCCATTGACCTGAACCGCAATTTCCACGGTGTCATCAACACACAGCTTCTCATCATATTCGGGCCATTTTTCATAAGCGATGGTATCGCTGTGACCCATAATGCTCCAGATCTCCTCGCCGATATGAGGACAGATGCAGCTAAGCATTTTTATTAATCCCTCTGCATATTCTTTCGGGCATTTTTCTTCCTTATAAACGGCGTTGACGAAGATCATCATCTGAGAGATAGCCGTGTTGAATGCCAGCTTTTCAAAGTCCTCGGTGACTTTCTTTACCGTTTTGTTATAAAGCTTTTCAATATCAGCGGACTTTTCTTCGGTGAGGTTGTTCATATCCGTAAAGAAAGCCCAGACGCGGTTAAGAAATCTTCTCGCACCCTCAACGCCCTGATTGCTCCAAGGCTTTGAAACCTCAAGCGGTCCCATAAACATCTCGTAAAGGCGAAGTGTATCCGCGCCGTAATCGCGCACGATATCGCTCGGATTAACAACAAATTCAGGATAGCGTTTGCCCATCTTAATGCCGTTTGAGCCGAGGATCATTCCTTGGTGAACGAGCTTTTTGAACGGCTCCTTAGTCGGAGCAAGCCCCTTATTATAGAGATATCTGTTCCATATTCTCGAATACATCAGATGTCCGACGGCGTGCTCCGGACCGCCGATATAAAGATCGACCGGCATCCAGTGCTTAAGAAGCTCCTGGTTTGCAAACTCCTTGTCGTTGTCAGGATCAATGTATCTCAGATAATACCAACTTGAGCCTGCCGAGCCCGGCATTGTCGAGGTCTCGCGTTTGCCCTTGATACCGTTTTTGTCATACGTTTTCCATTCATTGGCGTTCTCAAGCGGAGCCTTGCCGTTTTCCCCCTTGTAATTTTCAAGCTCGGGAAGAACAAGCGGCAGCTCACTGTCATCAAGAACATAGATATTGCCGTCTTCACCGTGAACGATCGGAACAGGCTCTCCCCAGTAACGCTGACGGGCAAAGATCCACTCTCTGAAGTGATAGTTGACGGTTCTTTTTGCAACGCCCATGTTTTCAAGCTTTGCGGTTATCGCTTCTTTAGCTTCCTCAACGGTCATCCCGGTGAACTCTGCCGAATTGATGAGCTTGTAGCCCTTTCCCAGATAGTCGCCCTTTTCAAATGCCTTTTCGGAAACGTCGATATGTCCAAGCTTCTCGTCACCGTCGATTACCTGGATCATGTCTATGTTATGAGCTATCGCATATTCAAAGTCTCTCTGGTCATGCGACGGAACAGCCATAACCGCTCCTGTGCCATAGCTTGCCAAAACAAAGTCGCCTATAAACATTCTGACCTCTTTGCCGTTGACAGGGTTGATGCAGGTAACGCCCTTCAGCTCACAGCCGGACTTGGTTTTGTTAAGCTCCGTTCTGTCCATATCGTTCTTTTTCAGCGTTTCATTGATATATGCCTGAACCTCGTCCCTGTTCTGTACTCTCGGCAGCAGTCCCTTAACGATGTCGCCGTCGGGGGCAAGAACCATAAATGTTATGCCGTAGATCGTTTCTATACAGGTAGTGAATATTGAAAACTCCCCGCCTCCGACGATCTGAAACCTGACCTCAACTCCCGTAGACTTGCCGATCCAGTTTCTTTGCATCGTCTTTGTCGATTCAGGCCAGTCTATTTCGTCAAGGCCCTCCAGAAGCTCCTCGGCAAAGGCAGGCTGATTGATGACCCACTGCTTCATGTTCTTGCGGACCACAGGATATCCGCCTCTTTCAGACTTACCGTCAACTACCTCGTCGTTTGACAAAACCGTTCCCAGCTCCTCACACCAGTTAACCGGCATATCAATATACTGAGCATAGCCGTCAAGATAAAGCTGTTTAAAGATCCACTGTGTCCACTTGTAAAAGCCGGGGTCACTGGTGGCGATCATTTTGCTCCAGTCATAGTCAAAACCCAGCTCCTTGAGTTGCTTGGAAAAGGTTTTGATATTTTCCTGAGTGAAGCCGTTAGGGTGATTTCCGGTCGTAACGGCATATTGTTCTGCGGGCAATCCGAACGAATCGTAGCCCATCGGATGGAGGACATTGAAGCCCTGCATCCGCTTCATTCTCGAAACTATATCTGTAGCGGTGTAGCCCTCCGGGTGGCCTGCGTGAAGTCCGACGCCCGACGGATAGGGGAACATATCAAGGGCATAAAACTTGGGCTTTGAAAAGTCCCACACATCAGTTTTAAAGGTTTCATGCTCCTGCCAGTATTTCTGCCACTTCTTTTCGATTTCCGCGTGATTGTACTTTCCCATAGATGTATCAGTCCTTAAAATAAAATTCAGTCCTTTTTGAGAAGATGCGAAATATCAACACTTTCTCCGTCGCTCCAAAGCCTTTCAAGGTTATAAAACTGTCTGGTTTCCTTATAAAAAACGTGAACCACAATATCGCCGTAGTCAAGCACGATCCAGTTCGCTCCCTGATAGCCCTCCGTCCTCTCGGGCGCTTTTCCAAGCTCCTTGAGCTGATACTCGACCTCATCGGCGAGAGCCTTTGTCTGCGTGGTAGAGGTACCGTTAGCTATAATAAAATAGTCGGCAATAACCGTCAGATCTCGTATCCCAATGACCCGTATATTCTCCGCTCGTTTAGAATCAAGCGCTTTGACAGCAACTTCGATGGTTTCATTTTGAGTCAGCTTCGTCAATCGTTTTCCCTCTTTTCGTTTTTCAGCTGCACATACTCGTTATACGCCAAGATCGTTGACACGGGTATGGCATTTCCCTTTTTTACAGAATCGCTCACCGAAAACTTCAAAGCCTCAAGCATAGCGCCGTTCAAGCTTTCGTATGCGACCTTTCTCATTTTCTTTACGTCCTTATAATCCCTGTCTGCGGAGATCAGGTCAGCCAGATACAAAACCTGCCCCAGTCCCGACATATCCGGTGCGCCGACCGTGTGAAAGCGGATCGCCTCCAGAATGCCCATATCCTCGATGCCAAGCTCCTTGTGAGCAACAACCGCTCCTGCGATCGCATGAAAAAGCGCCGGTGCATTTTTCTCGATATCATCGACCGGAAAGAGGCTCTGTTCAACCAGCTCACGCTGTCTGTCAATGTCCATCTCCTTGGCGCAGTCATGAAGATATCCTGCAATAAAGGCTCTGTTCTCATCCACTCCGTATGTTCTGGCGAGCTTCAGCGCCTCATATGCGACATTTACCGAATGAACATAGCGCTTCTTACCCGTCCGCTCCTTTATAAATCCGTCAAGCTCTTCGATCTGTTTATCGGATAACACGGTATCACCCTACTTGTATAAATTATGCTCACAAATGTATTGTACTATTTTTTTCGGAAAATAGCAAGAGGTATCCTGCATTTTTTTAATGCTTTCCCTCAGTCTTTCCGATGAGATCTCAAACGGCTGAGCCTGAACGGTAACGATCCTGGCCCCCGTCCTGCTCATAAGCTCGTCCGCCTTTTGGCTCAAGGCCTCCGGCGTATCCTCGCTTTTCCGTGAAATGCAGACGATATTTGCATTCTTCAGGATTTCCTCCCAAGCGTACCATCTGTCAAAGCTCAGCAGCATATCGCTGCCCATTATCAGCCACAGCGTGTCGTTCGGGTAAAGCATTCTGAAATGCCGAATTGTATAGACTGTGTAGCTTTTTCCGCTGCGGAGAAGCTCCCAGTCGCAGACCTCTACCCTGTCGGTATCTTCAAAAGCAAGCCTGCACATACACAGCCTGTCCTGTGGGCTCGCAAGACTGTCCGCCTTCTTGTGCGGCGGAAGCCTGTCGGGCATAACTATGACCTTTTCAAAGTCTATCGAATCCATAACGGTTTTGACAAGCCTTATATGCCCGTTATGGATCGGATTGAAGGTCCCGCCGAAAATGCCTATATTGCTCATATCTTTTTTCTGTTCTTGTTGCTCGGAAGCTCGATCACGGGCTTTGGCGGATTACGCTTGAAAAGCACGGCCTTCGACCCGATGACCGTTACGACCTCAGCGCCGATCTTTTCCGCGATCTCCGAAGCAGCTTCTGCGGCAGTATACATAGAATTGTCCAGAATTTTTATCTTGACAAGCTCATGTGCTTTCAAATAGTCGCCTATCGACTTTGTCTGCTCGTCGCCCACTCCGCCTTTTCCCACCTGAAAGGTCGGCTCCAGCTTGGCGGCAAGGCTTTTTAAAAAAGCTCTCTGCTTTGTTGTTATCATAGTTTCTCCTTTTTCAATATGTCTGTCAGCTTTGCAAGCGCTCTTGCTCTGTGGCTGACGCAGTTTTTCAGTATCTGCAAATGCTGACCGAAGGTCCTGTCGCCGTAAACAAAAATCGGATCATAGCCGAAGCCCGCATCTCCAACCGGCTCAAAAGCGATCCTGCCTTCACATTCACCGCGCACTGAGATCTTCTTTCCGTCTGCCGAAACAAAGCAAAGCACCGCAACAAATCTTGCCGTTCTGAGCTGCTCGGGAACGCCTTCAAGCTTTTTCAAAACCAGATTGTTTCTGTCTTCCGGAGTCTTGTATTCTTCTCCGCCATAGCGTGCGGAATAAACTCCCGGTTCACCGCCAAGCGCATCTATTTCAAGACCGCTGTCGTCAGCCAACACCGCGCAGTCCTTCGCGAGTTTTGCGACCGCTTCCGCCTTCAGTGCAGCGTTTTCCTCAAATGTCGTCCCGGTTTCGTCAACATCCAGGCTTATCCCCGCATCTTTCTGCGACAGGACCTCATATCCGAGAGGTGACAGCATCTGCGAAAACTCAGCGATCTTTCCTTTGTTATTACTGGCTATAATAAGCTTCATAATTCCTCCGTTACTCAAACAGTGCCTCGACAAAGTCGTGTGTATCAAAGGGCTGGATATCCTCGATTTTTTCGCCGACGGTAACGAGCTTAACAGGGATCTTCAGATCATCGGTGATAGATATTATTATTCCGCCCTTTGCGGTTCCGTCA
>DLOT01000059.1:35133-35297 GCA_002479715.1 Ruminococcus sp. UBA7477
GTCGCGTCAAGTGCCAAAAGCACCTCAAGCGAGCATCCCTCGGCCTGTGTATGCACGATGCGGGAGATCTTTTTCAGCTCATCCATGAGGTTTTTCTTGTTGTGCAGCCGTCCCGCCGTATCACAGATAACGACATCAACACCTCTTGCCTTGGCGGCTGTCAG
>DLOT01000012.1:0-4503 GCA_002479715.1 Ruminococcus sp. UBA7477
TGAAGCGCCGTCCGACGATCCGCCCGACGCCGTACCGCCCGATGACGAGCTTGACGATGAGCCGCCGCACGAAACAAGCATAGATGCCGCCAGAGCAGCGGCAAGTACCGCAGATACCAGCTTTTTCAGTTTCATAACATACATTCCTTTCTGCTTTGCAGTGCAAAGATTTTAATACCGTTGCAAAATACCGCACCCGAGTGTTGCGCCTCGGGATTTCATATTTTCATCTACATTATACCACAACTTTTACAACAATGGTATTTATATTTGTGCAACTTTTATGAACATATGAAACAAAAAAGCAATACCGCACTGCTGTCAGCACGATATTGCCCGTTGTTTATTCATTTTCAAAAAGGGGTGTAGAAAAGTATCTTTCGGCTGTGTCGGGCAAAACGGTGACAACCGTCTTTCCCCTGCCCAGCTTCTTTGCAAGCTTTTTAGCCGCCGCGACGTTTGTTCCGCTTGAAATACCGCACATAATACCTTCAAGCCTTGCCAGATCCTTGGCGGTTTCAATAGCCTCCTCGTCCGAAACGATATAGACATTGCTGTAAATATTAAGGTTGAGGTTACCCGGAATAAGCCCGTCACCGATGCCCATCTGAAGATGAGCGCCTATCGTTCCGCCGGCAAGGATCGCGGCGTTCTCCGGCTCGACCGCCCAGATCTCAATATCGGGATTGTGAGCCTTCAGCACCTCGCCGATGCCGCTGATAGTTCCTCCCGTTCCGAAGCCAGAGCAGAAGCCGTGTATCTCCTTGCCTGCCTGCTCTAGGATCTCGATGCCGGTATGAAGCTTGTGTGCCTGCGGATTAGCCTTGTTCTCAAACTGCCCCGGGATATATACGTTTGGATCTTCCTTCTTCATTTTATCGGCAAGCTTAAGGCATTCGTCCATACAATCGCCGATGTTGCCCTTATCGTGGATCAACACTACCTCAGCGCCGTAGTGCCGTACCAGCATTCTTCTCTCGCAGCTAACCGAGTCAGGCATGATTATAACGGTCCTGTATCCTCTCACAGCACCGATCAGCGCAAGGCCTATTCCCTGATTGCCGCTTGTCGGCTCGACTATAACGGTATCCTTATTGATAAGCCCCTGCTTTTCCGCTTCCAAGATCATGTTATAGGCAGTTCTGGTCTTTATCGACCCACCCACATTCAATCCTTCAAATTTTACGAGTATTTCAGCGCTGTCGCTGTCGACCATTTTATTGAGCCTGATAAGGGGCGTATGCCCGATCATATCCAAAATATTATCACAGATCATTCCAAAGTGTCCTTTCAAAGCATATTTCTTAACCCTTTAATTTTAGCACACTTCTGTTCAAATGTCAATTAATGCTTCCTCGATTGATTCGAGACAGCTTTTCTCCGCAGCAACGTCTTTACAATACATATTCGTGAATATAAGGCGATCAGCCGCCCCGGGGACTGACCCGAAGCAGCTGATGCAGTATTGGCTCATTATGCTTTTATAAGCTTTCCTGCTTTAAGCAGGTCCAGCATTTGCGTGTTCTGCCGTGCTGTACCCCGATAGCCGCCGATGCCGTTTGCAGCAGCTATCTTCTTCCGGTATGCATAGCTGCTTTCTGCGCCTATGGATTTCAGCCCGTCCACAATACTCACTCCCGAATAGTTGCAGGCAGGAAAGTATGAAAACTTTGCCTCTGCGACTGGCTGCTTTTGCGCGTCGCCTTTGGCGGCGTAGTCGATATCCCGAAGCCAGAGAAAATGAGTAAAATCGCGCGCGCTTACCTTTGTTTTGACAACGCCGTATGCAGAGCCCCTCGCCTCAATGATCTCGCCGTTCCCGATGTATACGCCGATGTGACCCTTTCGCCACACCGCGCAGCCGGGAACAGCCTTTGCGATCTGAGATATCGGCAATATCTTTGTCGCGGTAGTCTTATAGCTGGTGCTGTTTCTTACCGTGCCGGTGTACCACGAGATAAGCCCCGAACAGTCGGTGCATATCTTGCCGATCTTTGCGCGGTCGCTGTCCCATACAAGATCGCCGTACTGCTTTTTCAACGCATTGTATTTTGCCTCGGTCAGCTTCGCGCCTTTCATGCCGTAAACGTATGCTGTGCCGAGCTTGCTTTTGGCGAATGACACAAGACCCGCCGATGTGAACTTTGACATATGATCTCTCCTTTCGCTTTATCCGTTTCCGTTTTTGTCATTGCCGGAAACGTTGGACAGTTTCTTTGTAAGCTTGTTTATCCAAGCCGCCTGCGGGTTTATCTCCGCATAATTTTCAAGTATTGATACGACCTCCATTGCGAAGATGTAGATAAACACCGCGATCGCTGTGATCTCGCCTGCGATATCGCCAAGCTCCTGATGGTCGTAGTATTTTCCCAGCTGCCCGAACCCGACCTCCGAGCCGATCGCAACTCCCATGATAACGATCTCGGCAAGCTTGTTCAGTCCGCCCTTGCGCATTTTCACAGATTTGATATCGTCCTTGACATAAGCCTTGATACACCCAGTTATGTAATCGGCGACCGCAAGACCGATGACTATGAGCAGCATTACAAGATATTTCAATTCATCACCTCTGATAGTAAAATCGCAGCCGTCAAAGCTGCCGAAAGCGGTCATATCGGCGCTTTAAGACTGCAAACCCCGACGCCGCATGAAAGACCTGCTGCGGCGGCAGCTGCCTGCGGTCCGAGATTAAAGAACATTTGTTCTTTCGAGAATATGCTAACACGAATTTTCCGCCTTGTCAAGTCCTTTATATATTATAGTACAATTATTCGATCAGAAATATGAATTGTTAGAAATTTTGCTTGACAAATCAGAGGGAATGGTATATAATAAGCACAGCATTATTTATTTTATTTTTTGGAGGATTATAAAATGAGTAAATTCTGTACTAAGTGCGGAGCTTCTATGGACGATAACGCTGTTTTTTGTACCGCCTGCGGCGCTAAGAACGACGTTCCCGCAGCTTCGGCAAACGCTAATCAGTCTAATTCCGGTTCTTCCGGAGAAACACCTCTCGATCAGCTCAAGGGAAAGACGAGCGAAGCTATCAGCAACTTCAAAAACAGTCCGCAGAAGAACACCTACATAGGCATTGCGGTCGTTGCGGTCGCGGTCGTTGTTCTCATCATTCTTCTTGTTACGCTCCTCGGCGGAAGCTACAAGGGCGCCCTCGGAGACTACTTTGATTCTATCTGCGAGAAGGACGGCGAGGCTTATCTTGAGATAACGACTCCCGATAAGTTGCTTGATTACCTGGAGGACGAGAAGGATCAGGATATCGACGACATGGAAGATGCCGCAAAGGAAAATGTCAAGAGCAAGTACAGCGATCTGAAGGACGATTTCGGCTCAGATATGAAGATCTCCTTCAAGGTTACCGACAAGGAAAAGGCCGACAAGGACGATCTTGACGATCTCAACGATATGATCGACGAATTGTATGACGGCGACCTCAAGCTGAAATTCAAGGCAGCTTATGAGCTTGAGCTTGAGCTTAAGATAAAGGGCGACGACGACAAGGAAGACGGAATCGAAGCTACTGCTTATGTTTGCAAGATCAACGGTGACTGGATCGTTCTCAGCGTATCCTGCGACGATTACAGGGCTCTGAATACATACGGAAGCTTATTCTAAATCTTGGATCTTAAATAATCAAAATTGCAGGGCGTGAGTCCTGCAATTTTAATATTCAGACAATGCTTGCATTGTCTACATTTGCAAGCAATTATCTGCAATTTACGGAGGAAACTGTTATGAAGACGGTCAGGGCTTTTCTTACCGCAATGATAACGGCGGTGCTGATATTCTCGCTTACTGCCTGCGGAAGCGATGAGCCGGAGCGAAAAAACCTCGAATACGAAAACTCTGTTGCGACCTTTGTCAGTGCCTACAATAAAGGCGACGAGAACACGCTGCTCAGTTGTTTTTCAAAGGGTGCGCGCGAGAGCTTTGCCGATACCGGCGAAAGTGCGACCGAGGGGATCACAGAAAGTATTAAAAACACCGGGGGGTTGTCCACAGGTCTTGCCTACTCTATCAGCAGTAAGTCGGAGCTGACCGACGAACAGGCAGAGGCTTTGCAAAAGGAATACACCGACAAATACGGGACGCGCGTCGAGATAAAGAAGGCCTATTCGCTTGAAGTGGTTTTCGGGCTGAAAGGTCCCTCATCGGGATATGAATGCAGTAAAACCATTATTACCGTAAAGACCGAGAACGGCTGGATAATCTGGGGCGACGTCATAACAGAGCTTAGCTTCACCAAAGCAACGTAACGTTGCATCTGTTGCCGCCCAGCTTAAAGCTGGACCTATAGCCGCCTAATTCTAGCATAGGCTAGTAGAATATTTTAGAGTGACGGCGGATCAAACTCTTGTTGGATCAAACAAAACTTTTGCGACAGCACTGTGGCGGAACACTCGTTCCCCAGACCAAATCGAAGCGTAAAAGATAATACGCCTAAGTAGTTTTCACTCGAACGTTTGAAAACACTAAGGGGGA
>DLOT01000012.1:4588-5011 GCA_002479715.1 Ruminococcus sp. UBA7477
TAGTGTCACGCCGCTAAATTCTGATTTAGGAGGGGCTTATAAATGAACTCTTGGTACATCGGGATAATCGAGTTGTTCATTCTCTTTGTGCTTTTCATATGCTTTATAATTTTTCTTATAATGTTGATAAAAGCAAAGAGAAAAAATAAGAATATCAAAACAAAGGGATTATTATTATCCGTTGATGTGGTTCTTTTCGCTTGCTCAATTATATTTGTCCTATCACACTCAACTTATTACAAATTCAATGACTGGGCAATTCTCAATTCTGATATTAACTCTGTAGTATCTAAGTATGGAGCATTTGATGAAGGCTCGATACAAGAAGGCAGCCCCGGCAGGATCGGCTACTATATCTACACCGATAATGGTCCAATTATGCCTGACCACATGGATCATTACTATTGGATATATTTTGATGAA
>DLOT01000083.1 GCA_002479715.1 Ruminococcus sp. UBA7477
GGCAGCCGGAATAGTGCCTCTCAAGGTCGGCAGAGACGGCAATATTATCTGCACGGCGGGGCATAAGGGGCTTTACGGCCCGACCGGGACCGGCCTTCTTATATCCGACGGAAGCTTTCCGATAGAGCCTATCATTCAGGGCGGAACGGGAACAGCCTCGCTTGAGCTTTCGCAGCCTGCCGAGATCCCCGAGAGCCTGGAAAGCGGCACTCTCAATACGGCCGGTATTGTCGGGCTGGGCAAGGGACTGGATTTTGTCGCCTCCAAGGGGATCGACAGGATCCACGAATATGAGGAAAGGCTTTGCCGTGAGCTGATCGCAAGAATATCCGGGATCAAGGGCGTAAGGATACTTCGCGGAGAGGGAAGCTATGCTCCTATAGTCGCATTCAATGTCGGGGATATCCATTCCGCCGATGCGGCGCAGTTTCTGAGTGAAAGAGGCTTTGCACTGAGAGGAGGCTATCACTGCGCGGCAGTGGCTCACAGCTTTTTGGGAACATCTGAGAGCGGAGCCGTGAGATTTTCGCCGTCGGTGTTCAATAATTCCTCTCAGGTAGCCGCTTTGGCCGAAAGCATAAAAAAATTATCTGAAAAATAAAAAAAATACTTGTGATTTTCATTGAGATGTGTTAAAATGTTATAGGCTGTGTATCAGCTATGCTGTATATCAGCTAAAATGAAAGGAAGGAAGCGAAGCATTATGCAGGACATTTTTAACGCTTTTTTGAGCGTCTGCGCGACTATATCCCTGCCGGATATTCTCGATATGGTTCTGCTGTCCTATCTTCTTTTCAAGTTTATGCAGCTTGTCCGCGAGACCAGAGCGCAGCAGCTCGTAAAAGGAATACTGATAATGGTCGCGGCATATCTCGTTGCGGACTTCCTGAAGCTGAAAACAATGACATTCCTTCTGAAAACCTGTTTTCAATGGGGAATACTTGTCATTATCATAATGTTCCAGCCTGA
The DNA here is from genome assembly GCA_002479715.1 of Ruminococcus sp. UBA7477. Classification (GTDB taxonomy): domain Bacteria; phylum Bacillota; class Clostridia; order Oscillospirales; family Ruminococcaceae; genus UBA7477. The sequence goes on from DLOT01000083.1 coordinate 970, forward strand.
GCTTCGCCGTATACTGGAGAAGATCGGGCGGACAAAGATCAGCGCGCTGAGTGTATTCAGCGCTTCTGACAGCGGCGATTCCGGCGAGGCGTGGGAAGCTGCGATCTCGGCAATATGCGACGCAGTTGCAAACCTTTCGTCTACCGCGACAGGAAGCCTGATCGTTTGTGAGCGGCAGACAAGGCTCGGCGAGCAGATCGACACGGGAACCGTTCTGAACTGCACGCCCAGCGAGCAGATATTCGGAAATATCTTTTTCCCGAACACTCCTCTCCATGACGGAGCGGTCATAATGCGTGACGGAATGATACTTGCGGCAGGCTGTTTTCTGCCGAAGCCGCAGAAGGAAGAACTGATAAACAAACAGCTCGGCTCGCGCCATAGAGCCGCTATCGGAATGAGCGAGAACTCCGACGCTATCGTTATTGTCGTTTCTGAGGAAACGGGAACTATCTCGGTCGCAGAGGACGGAGAACTGACAAGAGGCTATACCAAGGACAGCCTTAAAAAGCTTCTTACAGACAGGCTTCTTCCCGAAAAGTCGGACGGAACAAAAACTCCGCTGTCCAAGAAGGTGAGGTCAAAATGGAAAAAAGGAAAGTAAGACTTCACAAAAAGCTGCGGCAGGATCTGTCGCTGAGAATACTGTCGGTCGTGCTGGCGGTAATAATCTGGTTCGTTTTGTCGATAACCCTTTATCCGACCGTTTTTATGACGGTCGATGACGTACCCGTGACCGTTCAGATAGAAGGAACGGCTGCGGAGGAGCAGGGGCTGTCGGTCATTGATTTCGATGAGAACACCGCTGTTGACGTGAGCTTCAACGGCACGCGCTATGAGATAGGAAGCTATACTGCCGACGATCTCCATGCTTTTGTGGATATGTCGGGCATAACCGAAGCCGGGACCTATAACCTCGATGTCAAGGTCACCGCTGGCGCGGACTCCTGCGAGATAACCAAGGTCTCTCCGTCAAAGGTAAAAGTAAAGCTTGACTATATCAAGACCGTCGCAGTGCCGATAAAGGTCAAGGACGGACTGGTGAGTGCCGCAGAGGGCTATTCGCTCGGAACACCGGTGGTTACGCCTGAAACGATAAACGTAAAGGGTCCGCAGAAGCTTGTCGATGAAATAAGCTATGCCCTTTATGTTATCAATCAGAAAAAGACACTGTCTGAGGCATATACGACCTCGGACGGCAGCCTTTATCTTTATTCCGAGGATGGCTCGATAATAGACAAGACGCCGTTTGAGCTAGAGTATGACCCTATTTCGGTAAATTACCCGGTATATTTCCTCAAAACGCTTGACTTCACATTCGATTATCAGGGCGCTCCCGCTAATTTTGATACAAGCATTCTGAAGTATACCCTTTCCGAAAAAAGCATAGATATTATGACCTCTAACGACAGTATACTGAATCAGGATACTCTACATCTGGGGTATATCAACCTGAGCGATATCAACTTTGATAATCCGTTCACCTTCAATGTAAATCTCGATTCGGATCAGAAGAGCGCTTCGGGCATCGACAAGGTGACGGTCACCTTCGACAGTACAGGCTTTACCAGCAAGGAATTTATCATTCCGGAGAGCAATATAAAGCTTATAAATACGCCAAATAACTGCGATGTCACACTGGCGACAAGAGCTATAGGCAGAGTCGTTATCTTCGGCCCGGAGGAAGTTGTGGAGAGCCTTTCGGCGACCGATCTTATCGCCGAATATGATATGCAGTCGATGCAGCTTGAATACGGCTCGTATACAAGAAATGTAAAGATCTACGCACCGCAGATCGACTCGGTTTGGTGCTACGGCAACTACGAAATAGTTTTCAACGTTTCGGAGAAGCAGCCGGTCGTGACCGGTCCTGTTTCTGACAATAATTCTCCGACGGCCGCAGACTAAAATAAAAGCAACGTCCCCGAAACGAAAGGCTCGGGGACGTTTGATGTTAAAGGAGATCCGATATGCCGGTAATAATCCCACAGATAAAATGCAGTCTTTCTCAAAGCAGGGAAAGCGCGGTCGGTAAGGCGCTCAGATCGGCAGGACTGAGCGGGAATGAGATCCTTTCGGCGGATATATACAAAACCTCACTCGACGCCAGAGATCAAAAGAATATATTGTTTGTTCATTCGGTTATTCTAACTCTCAAAGATCCCGCGCTTGAAAGGCGTGTCGCCGAAAGATGCGGAGCAAAGCTTGTCTTTTCCGAGATGCCCAAGATAGTTTCGGGCTGTGAAAAGCAAAGGGGCAGGATAATCGTTACGGGATTCGGCCCTGCCGGGATGTTCTGTGCGCTTATGCTTGCCGAAAACGGCTACCGTCCGCTTGTACTGGAGCGCGGCGGGAGCGTTGAGCAGAGAACTCAAAAGATCATGAGCTTCTGGAACGGCGGTCCGCTTGATGATAATACCAATGTGCAGTTCGGCGAGGGCGGCGCGGGAACTTTTTCCGACGGGAAGCTGATGACAAGGATAAAGGATCCGCTGTGCAGATATGTTTTTGAAAGGCTGCATGAGTTTGGTGCTCCCGATGAGATAATGACAAAGGCCAAGGCGCATATCGGAACGGACAAGCTGCGCGGTATCGTAAAGGCTGTGAGGGAGAGGATAATCTCACTCGGCGGTGAAGTGAGATTTAATACTGCCCTTGAGGAATTGAGAATTTCGGGAGGAGAAGTTACAGGCGTTCGCGCAGGGGGAGCGGATATTGAGGCGTCGGCGCTTGTGCTGGCTATAGGACATTCGGCAAGAGATACGTTTGAAATGCTTTTGAAAAGCGGCGTTAAGATGGAGTCAAAGCCTTTCGCTGTCGGTGCGAGGATTGAGCATCTCCAGTCGGCAGTAGAGCAAAGCCTTTACGGCAGAGCCGCAGGAAACCCGCTGCTTCCGCGTGGGGAATATCAGATGTCCTTTACCCAGAAGGACGGTCAGAGCTGCTATACCTTTTGTATGTGCCCGGGAGGGGTCGTTGTTCCCGCCGCGAGCGAGCAAGGTGGAGTTGTCGTTAACGGAATGAGCGAGTTTGCGAGGAGCGGATCAAATGCCAATGCCGCCGTGGTTTGTGCAGTCAATAAAAACGACTTCGGCAGCGGCGTGCTTGACGGAATGAGATTTGCTGAGGAGATCGAAAGACGGGCCTTCAGTCCTCATATGCCATATTCAGCGCCGGTCATGACGGTCAGCGCCTTTTTGGAGGGCAAGGAGGCAGGGAGAAGCGTTGCCCCGAGCTATGCCATTGGGGTATATGACGCGGATCTCGGCAAAATACTGCCCGAGAGGGTCTGCAAAATGATGAGAAAGGGACTGAGGGTCTTTGCCGGAAGAATGGGCTGCTTTAAAGACGGCGGCGCATTATTGACTGCCCCCGAAACGCGGACCTCCTCGCCTGTCAGATTGCTGCGCGAAAGCGACATGCGTTCTGTCGGAGTCAGTAATCTTTACCCCTGCGGAGAGGGAGCCGGATATGCCGGCGGAATAACATCATCAGCGGTTGACGGCGTCAGAGCTGCAATGAAGATCGCGGAGCGGTTTTCGCCGGATTAAAGCAGTTATATTTGTCAAAAGTTTATGTGAAAAAATTTTTGAAAAGTTTTAATTTGCCTATTGACAAAGCAGGCGATGTGTGTTATACTTATACCAACCTAAACGGTAGGTAATTCACGAAGAAAGGAGAACACGGTCATGAAAAGGCGTATTGATATCACCAATAATATGATGATGGAGATGTACATGCAGACTTGCAGCATGTACATGACTTGTCGCGCTTATTTTTCCGATGTGTTCTCCATCTCAATAGTAAACCCTTGTGCCGTCTAGCTCATGGCGGAATAACAATCGCTTACAACCGGGAGACTTTATCGGAGTCTTCCGGTTTTTATTTTTTGTAAGGCAGGTAAGATCTCATGAAAAACTTTTTTGAAAAGCTTATCAGAGCAAACTTCCGATTCGGACGAATGTGTAGATGTATGAATAAGTAATCAATACTAAGCTGAATGTTCAATGCAGTAAAATAATCATTTCATAAGATATAAAAGGAGTAATCACCATGAAAAAAATAATTTCACTTGCACTTATTGCAGTTCTTTCGCTCACCCTTGTTTTTTCCCTTACCGCTTGCGGCGGTTCGGATAAAGATTCGGATAAAATAACTATCGCGATCCCCAACGACACCACTAATGAGGCAAGAGCATTGCTTTTGCTTGAAGACCTCGGCTACATTAAGCTAAAGGACGGCACCGGTATTACCGCAACACCTCTTGATGTCAAAGAAAATCCCTACAATATCGAATTCAAAGAAGTAGAAGCCGCACAGCTTCCCAATGTACTGAAGGATGTTGATTATGCCGTCATCAACTCCAACTATGCGATCGAAGCAAAGCTCAATCCCGCAAAGGATGCGCTGGGTCTTGAAGGGTCTTCTTCTGCTTACGGTAACATTCTTGCCGTAAAGGAAGGCAATGAAAACACCGATATTATCAAGGCTCTGAAAGCCGCTCTTGAAAGCAAACAGGTAGCCGACTTCATAGCCTCGGAATATAACGGAGCGGTAGTATCTGTTGTCGATAACACAACTGACGGTTATGATCCCTCTGTCGATTATGCTTCTCTTGCAGGAAAAACCGTTTCGGTCGCCGCTTCTCCCACTCCTCACGCGGAGATTTTGGGTATTGTAAAAACTATCCTGGCTGAAAAGGATATCACCCTTGAGATCAAAGAATTTACCGATTATGGGGGCATCGCCCTTGCAGATCATAACTAAGGTGATGATCCCGGAAAGCATTCCGTCCCTTATTTCCAATGCGACAACAGCTGTTACCACCATTCTCGGCTATTCGGCAATGAGCGGAATAATCGGCGGAGGCGGACTCGGAAAAATCGCCATCAATTACGGCTATTACCGATACAAATATTTGATCATGCTCGCAGCGGTCATATTGCTTATTATTCTGGTGCAGATATTCCAGAGTGTAGGTACAAAGCTCGCAGCGAAAGCGGATAAACGCTTGAAGAAATGATCCGCTGTTTATAATTTGAAAGGAGATAATCTATGATCCCTACGAGAGAAGAAGCACTGACGCTTCTAAAAGAATATAATACGGAGCCTTTTCACATAAAGCACGCGCTTACGGTGGAGGGAGTTATGCGGTATTTCGCAAAAGAACTGGGATATAAGGATGAAGAAGATTTTTGGGGCGTCGTGGGTCTTCTCCATGACCTTGATTTTGAAAAATATCCCGAACAGCATTGTATAAAAGAGCAGGAGCTTATGAGAGAGCACGGCCTTGACGAGCGCATAATTCACGCTACTGCAAGCCACGGCTATGCGCTGACGGTTGATATTGAGCCGGAACACGAAATGGAAAAGGTCCTCTATGCTGTTGACGAACTGACCGGACTGATCGGTGCCGTTGCTATTATGCGGCCGTCAAAGAGCGTTTCTGATTTGGAGCTGAAATCCGTTAAGAAAAAATATAAGAATCTGAATTTTGCCGCAGGCTGTTCGAGAGAGGTTATCGAACGCGGTGCCGATATGCTCGGCTGGTCCTTGGATGATCTTATTTCTGAAACGATACTAGCTATGAGAAGCTGTGAAGAGGCATACGAAAACATTTGATACGGCAGGAAAACCGATAACGAATTGACAGCATTACTGTAAAGCGATAGTCGGAACGGGCAGGGAAACAGCAATCCGATGCCCCCTGCGGAATAAAAACATCAGCGGTTGACGGCGTCAGAGCGGCAATGAAGATCGCGGAGCGGTTTTCGCCATAGCACTTATGATTTTCAGTCAGAAGTGTTATGGCGTTTTTTCTATTGACATATAACTCCTCTTGATATATAATTTCAGTAAGACAAATCGGGATTTAATGGAGCATTTTATGGGAATGGGTATTATTATTTGTGGTCTAAACGGTTCTGGCAAGAGTACATTGGGAAAAGTCCTTGCAGAGAAATTAGATTTTCATTTTATAGATAATGAAGATTTATATTTTCCTAAGACAAACCCTAATTATGTATATTCTTCCCCACGCTCCCGTGAAGAAGTTGAAAAGCTCCTTTTTAATGAAATTAAAGCACATGAAAACTTTGTTTTTGCATCTGTAAAAGGGGATTATGGAGAACATATTTATCCGTTTTTTCAGTATGCTGTATTAATTGATGTAGAAAAGAATATTCGGATACAACGAGTTAGAAATCGTTCTTTTCAAAAATTTGGAATTAGAATGTTATCAGGCGGCGATTTATATGAGCAAGAAGAGAAGTTCTTTGAGTTTGTTAACTCTCGACCGGAAAACACTGTTGAAGAATGGATACAGTCTTTGAAATGTCCTATTATACGTATTGATGGAACAAAGTCTATTGAGGAAAATGTGGATTTTATCATAAAGCAGGTACTAAAATAAATTCTGATTTAGCAGCGTGACACTACCTGAAGGGAACACCCACAAAGGAAGGGGGGCGCCGCGTCGTCGCAAGCTACATATCCCTCGCGGCAACGCTTGACAATTCCGGGCGTTGTCTCTCACTCATTCCGCTGCTCCTCCTTTCAAACCAAACGCAAGCGTTCGGTTTGTTTTTGTTTGCTCCGCCGTCAAGTCAAAGTGTTTTACTAGCTTATGTTCGGCAAGGCGGCTATAGATGCAACGTTACGTTGCTGATCGAATATTAACAAAAACCCCCGAAGCAGTTTCATTAATTGCTTCGGGGGTTAAACTTCTTTATAATACTTAATCTACAAGCCTTTTTATAGCAACGATCCTGTCCTTCTGATAGATATACGAAATTACGATGCCGGTCGCGGTGCTTTCGGCGTGTACCATCATTCCGTTGCCTATGTACATGGCAACATGGTAAACGCTCGAATATGTTCCGTAGCCGAAGAATATGAGATCTCCGGGTACCATTTCATCATAGCTGACAAGCTTGCCGTAGGTTACCTGCTGCTTGGCCTGGTGGGGGAGCCTTATGCCGATCTGCGCGTAGCTCTGCATTACAAGTCCCGAGCAGTCTGTTGCGCCGTATGAGCTTCCGCCCCAGACATATCTTCCTCCGACCATTCCCTTTGCATAGTTAAGAACGGTCTCAAGATCTCCGCTTGGTGCGGGAACATCCACGATATCAGGCTCATCGGAGCCGCCGTTTGGTGCAACGGTCGTATCGCCGCCTCCGTTGCTCGGCGTATTACCGTTATCGTCGGTCTCCTCACGCTTTGTCGTGGTCGTCGTAGTGGTCGTAGTTGTTGTAGTCGTGGTCGTTGTTGCTGTAAGAGCCTCCTGGCTGAGCTGAGCCTGATACTTTGATATCTCTTCGCGCTCGCCGTCGAGATTTTCGATCTTCTCGTTTATCTCTTCCATTGAGGCTTCGTTCTGCGCCTTCAGAAGCTCAAGGTTGGCCTTCTCTTCACGAAGCTTGTATATGGACTCGGTGTAGGTAGACATTGTTGCCGAGGCTTCATCCAGCTCGCCCTGAAAGATCTCCTGAGTCTTTTCGTAGGTATCTTTAAGCTCAAGCAGATTATCTATGATAGAGCTGTCATGCTCGGCGACTCTTTTGATAAGCTCAACTCTCATCAGCATATCATAGAAGTCGTCGCTTTCCAGAAGGACCGAGGCATAAGAGCTGTTTCCCGCTATGTACATTGCACGGAGCCTTTGCTTGTAGTCATAGATGCCGTCGTCGATATTTGTCTGGGTTTCCTCGAGAGCAGTCTGCGTGTCCCTTATATTAAGGTTCATATCGGCGATCTCTTTTTCAAGCTGCAGGGTGTATTCATTTACGATAGCGATCTTCTGCTCGGCCAGCGCGATCTGCTTGTTTATGGCTTCACGCTTTTCCATCAGACCCGAAAGCTCGCCGGATGCGCCTTCGATCTGTTCGTTCAGCTCATCCTGCTGCTTCTGAAGCTCGCTGATCTTTTGCTGATACTCCGCAAGCGTCGGGGTAGCATTGGTGGTTATAACCGCATCTGAATTGTTCATAACAACAGAAGCCGAGCCGATCGCTATAACAACTGCGAGGGTGGTCGTCAACAGCTTCTTTATTGTTCTTTGCTTTATCATTATTATCTCCACAAACCTTTCTGTAGGTTTTGCCGTAAAGGCAAATGAACGGGCGCCTTATATCTTTCTGCGGCGCGGTTTCAACTCAATTTGTAATCATTGTAACCGTTGTGTAACAATTATAGCTCAAAGGTTCTTCTTTGTCAAGCCCCGACTGACGAAAACGATTATAATATCTTAACTTCTGTATATATTATATCAAATTCACCTTTGAGATTTATATATGTTTCACAAAACGATCGGTTACAAACGGCGTTCTAAACTGTAGCTTTTTCTCCGCAGCAAAGATTGTGATCTTGCCCTTTCCTTATATGATACAGACTTGTCCCTGAGAAAGCTGTCATAAAACGCCGCTTGGCAAAAAAAGTTCGTCAAAAGTACAGTCAGCCCGTTGACATAAATTTAATATATGATATAATATTATTGTATAATTGAATCTTTATACTTAAAAGATTTGAGCGTTTGTTGCTGCGAGGGAAGTGAGAGAATATATGAGATACAATCTGAATTTTGATATAAGCGCAGTATGCATATCCGCCGTTTTGCTCATTGCATTCTACTATAAACGCAGATCTTCCGCAGTTGCATTCAAATCGAGAATGTTCGAGCTGCTTGCATGGTCGGGCGGATTGGCTTCGGTGGCAGATATTCTCTCGTGCCTTGCAAATAATGCCGACGGTATGCTCACCGCCAAATGGCTTACCAATATGGCGTATTTTATGTTTCACAGCGCAACGGCTCTGTTCAGCGTTCTTTACTTTATCTTCATGGCCGAGCCTATGGTTAAGATGCCTCTGAGGCGAAAGCTTCAGCTTTATCTCCCGTATGCCGTCGAAATAGTTTTGATAGCTTTCAATCCGCTGCTCAGGATCTTCTTTTATTTTGACAGCGACGGGAAATATCAGCGCGGCGGTTTTCTTTGGATCTGCTATGCTATATATGTCTACTACTTTCTCTACATGGTCATTTTCGTATTGAAAAAATCCGACTTTTTCAATACAATGACGCAGGTCATCGTTGTGGGAACATCGTCGATATACATTATTCCGCTGCTGATCCAGCTGCTGAAGCCGACTGTGCTTATTGAATGCTTCTTTTCGGTGCTTTTTATAATGATAGTATACGTTGTCTATCAAACCAACGACAACAGCATCGACAGCACGACCAGACTGCTGTCATGGCAGGTGTTTGAGTCGGACTGCAAGGCATATATAACCTCGGGGCAGAATTTTTCTGTTCTGATGATAAGACTGCGCGACTCCAAGTTCATTTCAGATCTGTTCGGAGCGCAGTTCTGCTCAAAGGTCTATATCGCCTTCGCAAGCTTTATCAGCAAGTATGTCAGCCAAGGAAACGCCTACAGCTTCGGCGGAGGGGTGTTTGCGCTTTGCTTTATCAATGAAAGCTCCGATCCCCGTTTGGTTATGGACAGCCTTTCGGAGCGTATGCAGGAGCCATGGGGCTTTGAGGAGATGACCACAAAGCTCTCTGTGTCAATGAGTATTATAAGCTTTCCCGTCCATGCTTCGAGCTATAATTCTTTTATGGAGCTTGCCGACTCTATCCTCATCGTAGATGATTCGCGCCCCGGAGTCATATATGCGGATGAGGTCGCGGTCAAGGATAAGAGAAGAAAGTCGAATATCGAAAAGGTTCTTGTTTCCGATCATGTCTATCGTGATATAGAGATATTCTATCAGCCGATCTTTTCGGAAAAAGGGAAAAGGTTTGAGGGGCTTGAGGCGCTTGTCCGCCTGCGAGACCCGATATTGGGCTACATTATGCCGGATGAGTTTATTCCGCTTGCCGAAAAAAACGGTTCGATGATACATATCGGCGAGCATATATTTGAGAATGTCTGCAAGTTTATTTCGCAAAACGATCTTGAAAGCATCGGTATACGCATGGTAGCGGTAAATCTTTCGGTCATCCAGTGTATGCAGACCGATCTGGTCAGCGAGATAGCCTCGATAATGCAGAAGTATAACGTCAATCCGATGCTGATATGCTTTGAGATATCCGAGCTTGCGGCGACCAATCCGCCGGATATTATGACGGAAAATATCAGCGCCCTGAACAGTCTTGGCGTAAGCTTTTCGCTGGATAACTACGGAGTGGGCCTTTCGGGTCTTCAGCAGCTGATGCTTATGCCGATAAGATATATCAAGTTCGACAGCGGCTTCATAAAGTCAGCTCTCACCAGCGAGCGCGGCTCAGTTCTGCTCAAAAGCTCTATGTATATGTCGAGAAGCATGAATCTGAAGGTGGTCGCCGAGGGAGTGGAGGATTCCGAGATCGCGCGGCAGGTCAAGGAGCTGGGCTTCGACTATTATCAGGGCTACTATATGTCGCCTGTGTGCAAGGCTGTCGAGGCAGTCCACAGGATAAAGGTGCTTAACGCAAATCTGGCAAAAACAGAGCCGGATATAAAAGGGTAAGTAATATTTCCCCAAATCTATTGACAAACGATCGGAAAGATAGTAAAATATAAAATATCGCCAAGGCTTATGTGCAAAATATGCGTATGAGCCTTGATTTTTAAGCGCATAATGACGGGGGATAGCTATGAAGGAATACTTGATGGATACCGGCGACGTGTTGAAGAAAATTTCGTCGCAGGCAGGCGGCCTTTCGGAATACGATGCAAAGGCGCGCCTTGAAAAATACGGTAAGAACAAGCTTGCCGAGGGCAAGAAGAAGTCGCTGGCAAAGCGGCTTCTGGAGCAGATCGCAGACCCGATGATAATTATTCTGATCGTTGCNNTTGCGGCAGCCGTTTCTGGTATAACCGCAGCCTATGAGGGCGAGTCGTTTGCAGATGTTATTATTATTCTGGCGGTCGTCGTGATAAACGCCGTCTTGGGAGTTTTTCAGGAGAGCAAGGCCGAAAAGGCTATCGAGGCTCTACAGGAGATCGCTGCGGCGACCTCAAAGGTCCTGCGCGGCGGAAAGCAGGTCACTTTGCACAGTGAGGAGCTTGTTCCGGGCGACATAATCGTTCTTGAGGCGGGCGACAGCGTTCCTGCCGACGCGAGAATAATCGAGTGTGCAAGTATGAAGGTCGAGGAAGCGGCGCTTACGGGCGAGTCTGTGCCCGTTACAAAGTGCTGTGAGGCGCTGGATTCCGAAGGCGGCAAGGATGTTCCTCTTGGCGACCGCAAAAACATGGTCTATATGGGCAGCACAGTCGTCTACGGACGCGGCGTCGCGGTCGTGACCGGAACGGGCATGAATACTGAAATGGGCAAGATCGCCGATGCGCTGACCAAGGCTCAAGATAATGCCACACCGCTGCAAATAAAGCTCGCGCAGCTGTCCAAGGTGCTGACAGTGCTGGTTCTGGCTATATGCGTTATCATTTTCGGCGTAAGCCTTATCAGAGCCGACGGAATAAACGGCGACGTGATGATCGACACCTTCATGGTCGCGGTCAGCCTTGCGGTTGCGGCGATCCCCGAGGGTCTGGCAGCAGTTGTGACGATCGTTCTGTCTATCGGCGTAACGAATATGTCAAAGAGAAACGCCGTTATAAGAAAGCTGACAGCCGTCGAAACACTGGGCTGCGCGCAGATAATATGCTCTGATAAAACGGGAACTTTGACTCAGAACAAGATGACTGTCGTTGAGCATTACGGCGAGGATGAGAAGCTGCTTGCCTCTGGTATGTCGCTCTGCTCAGACGCAGATCTCGACGAAAACGGAGAGGCTATCGGCGAGCCGACAGAGTGCGCGCTTGTCAACTATGCCAACAAGCTGGGTTTTCCTAAAACAGAGCAGAAGCTTGAATATCCGCGCATCGGTGAGGCGCCGTTTGACTCTATGAGAAAGATGATGTCCACTGTTCATAAAACCGAGAGCGGCACTATTATCCAATATACAAAGGGCGCTCCCGACGAGATCTTAAAGCGATGCACCAAGGCGCTTATTCACGGCTCTCAGGTCGAACTGACCGACGAGATCAGAGCCGACATTATGGCGGCGAATAAGAATATGGCAGACAGAGCGCTTCGTGTTCTCGCCTGCGCCTTCAGAAGCTGGGAGAACGAGCCTGAAAGCTTTGACGACAGCTTTCTCGAGCAGGAGCTTTGCTTTATCGGTCTGACCGGAATGATAGACCCGATACGTCCGGAGGTCAAGGCGGCTATCGAGGAATGCAAGCAGGCAGGAATACGTCCGATAATGATAACGGGCGACCACAGGGATACTGCTGTCGCGATAGCCAAGGAGCTTGGTATCATAACCGATGCCTCGCAGGCGATAACGGGAGCTATGCTTGATGAGATAACCGACGAGGAGCTTCCTGAGAAGATAGAGCTTTACAGCGTTTATGCCAGAGTCCAGCCCGAGCATAAGGTCCGCATAGTCAAGGCATGGCAGCAAAAGTCGCGGGTAACCGCTATGACCGGCGACGGAGTAAACGATGCGCCGTCGATCAAAAATGCCGATATAGGCGTCGGAATGGGCATAACCGGAACAGACGTAACCAAAAACGTTGCCGATATGGTGCTTGCCGACGACAACTTTGCAACTATTATTTCTGCCGTTGAGGAGGGCAGAAGAATATACGACAATATAAGAAAGGCTATCCAGTTCCTGCTGTCCTCGAATCTCTCTGAGGTTTTGTCGATATTCACCGCGACGATGCTCGGCTTTACTATACTCAAGCCTGTGCATCTGCTGTGGATCAATCTTATCACCGACTGCCTGCCTGCTCTGGCTCTCGGAATGGAAAAGGGCGAGAAGGATATTATGAAACGGCCGCCCCGCCGCGCCGATGAGGGAGTTTTCTCGAACGGGCTGGGCATTGATGTTGTGCTTCAGGGCGTGCTTGTAACTATTATAACTATGGTCGCGTACTTTGTCGGCCACAGAATGGAGTCGGGCGTATGGGAGATCGCGCAGTCGGATGATGGAATGACCATGGCTTTCCTCGCGCTTTCGATGACCGAGATCTTCCACTCATTCAATATGCGCTCACGCCGCAAGTCGATATTCACTATCAAGGGTCAGAATAAGGTGCTTTGGGCATCCATGGCGCTGTCGCTGCTGCTCTCGACCGCAGTTTTGTATGTTCCCTTCCTTCGCGACGCTTTCGGCTTCACGGGGATCTCCGTCAAGGAGTACTTCACCGCTATGGGTCTTGCGATAACCGTCATCCCGATAATCGAGATAACCAAGGCGATACAGCGAGCCTGCGGTTCAAAGGAATGACCGCAAAGAATGCATAAATAAAAGCTTACGGCCTCTGCTCACCAAAGTCGGTGGGCGGAGGCTTTTTTGCTTTTTCGGAGAGCTTTTGCCGCCTGCAAAAAATCCGCCTCCTGCTTTTCAAAAACAGGAAGCGGATCTGCTGCTTGGATCTATGGGTTATTCGTTAACGTTGCCCATTATTATTCCGCGGCCGTTGGTGGAGATATAGCATCTGCCGTAGACCTTGGGGTCGCCGCATATCTTTTTGTTGACGTTTCCCCAGCGCTCGGTATCGTCGTTAATCTTTTTCCAGGTTTCGCCGCCGTCAATCGACTGGTAAACACCCCAGCCCTCGCCGTTGGCGTCGCCGAGAATGTATATTGCCATTTGCGAGCTGCCTTCCGCAGCCTTGCCCAGACCTATCGCCGTTGCCTCGGTGACCGAGCTTCCTACTATGGTGGGGGCTGTTCCTGCCGTCATATCGACCTTGAAGACTCCGCCGCCGGCTGCAAGCCAAAGCTCTCCCTCGACCTCACTGTTGGCGACCATATCGAAGTTTGTCAGCAGTGAGCTTACAACGAATTTGAAGGTTTTTCCTCCGTCCTCAGAGACGTAAAAGCTGCCGTCGTAGACTGCATAGAATTTGTTTGGATTAACGCCGTCAGCAATAAATTTGGCTATACCGGGAACACCGTCGCATTCCGTCCAGCTTTCGCCGAAATCGGTCGTGACATAAGCTGCTCCGGCGCCTGCTGCG
>DLOT01000046.1 GCA_002479715.1 Ruminococcus sp. UBA7477
GGCTGTCAGCGCATCAAAGACGACCGCCGCAGGGTCGCCGCCCTCCTTATGCTTGATAATGTCAACACCGGCGCGCTCGGTCCAGACCTCAAGCTGATCGATCGCCGCCGCGCGGAATGTGTCGGCAGCCGCAACCAATACCTTCTTGCCCTCGTTTTTCAGACTGTTTGCAAGCTTGCCTATGGTCGTGGTCTTTCCGGCTCCGTTTACTCCAATAACAAGAATAACAGACGGTTTTGTTGAAAGATCAAGCTTTTGCGGCTCACCGAGCATATCCCCGATGACCTCTTTGAGCAGCTCCATGATCATTTCCGGATCTTTAACGCCGTTTTCCTTGACTCTCCTGCGAAGCTCATCGCAGATCTTCACGGAAGTCGCAGCACCGATGTCACAGGTTATCAGCGTTTCCTCCAGCTCCTCGAAAAGCTCCTCGTCTATTTTTGTAAATCTGTTCAGCAGCTTTGAAATGCCGCCTATAAACGAACTTTTGGTCTTTGCAAGACCGTTTTTCAGTTTTTCAAACAGTCCCATATTCTTCTCCTCCTTCTGTTATTCAACAGTCTTTGCCGCTGCGTCAACGTTCATCTTCAACAGCTTTGAAACGCCCTCCTCCTGCATGGTCACGCCGTAAAGGATATCAGCCTCCTCCATCGTGCCGCGTCTGTGGGTTATAGCGATAAACTGAGTCGTATCGGTGAATTTCCGCAGATACTGAGCATACTTGGTAACATTCACGTCGTCAAGAGCCGCTTCTATTTCGTCAAGCAGACAAAACGGCGAAGGCTTTACCGACAAAATAGCGAAGTATATTGATATTGCAACAAACGCCTGCTCACCGCCCGACAGCGATGACAGATTTTTGATGACCTTTCCCGGAGGAGCTACGCGTATATCAATGCCGCTTTCCAATACATTGTCGGGATCGTCAAGTGAAAGCTCTGCCTTTCCGCCGCCGAAAAGATCCGTAAAAATGAGTTTGAACGATTCGTTGATCTTTCCGAAGCTTTCGGTGAATATCAGCTTCATATCCGCTGTAAGCTGCGATATCAGCTTTTCAAGTTCGTTCTTGGACGAGGTCACATCGCGAAGCTGCTTTGTCAAAAACTCATACCGCTCCGAAACCTCACGGTATTCCTCGATCGCCCCGAGATTTACGCTTCCGAGATGCTTGATTTTATTTCTCAGCTCGGTCAGACGCTTATTAGCTTCGGCAATATTCTCAATCGTCTCTGCTTTTTCCGCCGCCTCCGACTTTGAAAGCTCATACTGCTCCCAGAGTGAAGATACCAGCTTGTCGTACTCATCGGTGACAGCCGTTCGCTTTTCCGATGTCCTTGCAATGTCCTGTGAAAGCTCCTCACGCTCGTCGTTTTTGATCTTCAAAAGCGCACGCTGCCAGGCCGCCAGGGTGTCCAGCTCACGGTGCTTTGCCTGCTTTTGCTCAATGAGCCGATTTTTCTCCGATATCCTATCTCCGACATCAGCGACCGACTGCCTGATTTTTTCGATCTCGCCCTTTTTCCGCTCAGCCTCTCCCAGCTGAGCTTTTATCTGCTCCTCAAAGCCGCTTCGGTCCTCGCCGATAGATCTTATCGACCGCGCAAGCTGATCCGCCGCTTCCCGGCTCGCAGCCGCGTCTTTAACAAGCTCCACCCTGTGAAGTCTTTGTGACGAAAGGTTCTCGGTCAGCCGCTCACGCTCCGCTCTTGTCACTGACGCCGCCTGTCGCGATCTTGTCAGATCGGCTTCCTTCTCGGCTATCTGCAATTTGACGTCTGTCAGCTCAGACTGTGCATTGTCAAGCTCCTTCTCGGCGTCGGCAAGGCGTTTAGCAAGCTGTCTGAGCTGCAAATCAAGCTCGTCAAGACGATTTTCAAGAGAAGTTCTCAGATCAGAAAGCCTTGATATCTCTGCCTCCATACGGACCTTATCTGTAACCGCATTGGCAATAAGCTCCCTCTCAGCCTCGCTGTCTGCCGAAAGCTTTCCGGCCTCCTGCCGAAGCTTGGAAAGCCTCGCAGAAAGCTTCTCGCGAACCGTTTTTAGTTCTTCGGTCTCGCCCTCCAGCTTTTCAATTTGATTTTTTCTGGTGAGCAATCCAGTCACTCTTGCCGCACTTCCCCCGGTGAACGAACCACCCGCATTTATGATCTGTCCGTCGAGCGTTACGATTCTGAAACGGTAACCGAACTTTTTAGCGATCTCTGCACCGCAGTTCAGATTTTCTGCAACAACAGTCCTGCCGAGCAGCGAAAGAACTATGTTTTCAAGCCTGCCGTCATACTTAACGAGCTTGTCCGCCGTGGCGATAAAACCCTCACACGACTCAATTCCGCTTTCCGACAGAGTCCTGCCCTTGACAGAGGTCAGCGGCAAAAATGTTGCTCTGCCCGCCTTTTCTTCTTTAAGAAGCCGTATGCATCGCTTAGCGGAATCCTCATTTTCCACTACTACATTCTGCAAAGCTCCGCCGAGTGCCGTTTCAACGGCTATCGAATACTCGGCACTGGTTGTGACAAGCTGCGAAACCGAGCCTAAGATACCGCCTATTCTTCCCTGTTTTGATGCCCTGAGTACCTTTTGGACGCTGCCCGAAAGCCCCTCCATAGAATTTTCAAGATCGCGCAGTATTCTCAGCCGCTGGGACTTTTCACTCATCTCGCTGCTGCATTTTTCAAGCTCCGACTGTGCCTTCTCCAACTCCTGCGATTTTGACCTTGACAGCATTGCAAAGCCGTTAAGCCTGTTGGTATGATCGGAAATATTCTGCTCCAGTTCCGACAGCAGACTTCTTTTCTCCCTCAGCTGTTTTCCGGCTTCTTCGAGGGATTTTTCCGTTTCGGACTTTGCCGTGATTATTCCGTCGCTCTGCTCCGATACGTCGGTCGAGATGTTTTTTGAATTTTCAAGCATAAACGCCAGCTCCGATGAACGGATATATAAAGCGCTTATCTCACTGCTTTTCTCGGCTGCCTCCCTTTCGGCGGCACTGTCCTTAACAGCCAGATCATTAAGCTCGCCCTCAAGCGAAGCTATCAGATCGTCCGTCCTTGAAGCCTCGCTGTCTAGCGCCTGTGCGTCCGCAATCTTTTTGAGTCTTTGCTCCTCTAGCTTTTCAGACGACGAATATGACTGCTCTATCTGCTTTCTTATTCCCTCAACAGCCTCGGAGATATGGGAAATATCGTTTTCCAAAACTGCAATCTCCGATTGTGACTGTGTACTTTCAAGCTCTATCCTATGGATATCGCCGCGCAGGCCGTCGATCTCACTCAGGCACTCCGCCGACTTCATCAGGTTGACCTCAACGCTCTTTTCAAGTTCTTCGGCCTCGCCGCTGTTTTGCTCATACTGTTTGGTGACCGCGGCGATCTTAGCTTCCAAGCCGTCCAAAACGGATCTCATCTCGCCCATTCTGTGGACCCACACGGAAATTTCCAGCTGCTGCTTTTCATCATCCAGAAGCTTGAACCTTTTTGCCTTCTCCGACTGTATTCTCAGCGGCTCTATTCTTCCCTCCAGCTCGCCAATGATGTCCGTCAGACGCAGAATGTTATCCTCCGCATCAGCGAGTCTTTTCTCTGCCTGCTGTTTTTTATATCGGAATTTTNNGCTGCCTCTTCAAAGATCTCCCGTCTGTCGCTTGCCTTGCTCGACACGATCTCAGCTATCTTTCCCTGACCGATTATCGAATAGCCGTCCTTCCCAAGACCCGTGTCCATAAAAAGCTCCACAACGTCCTTGAGCCTTACCTGCTCTCCGTTGAGGATATACTCACTGTCGCCCCGGCGATACAGCTTTCTTGTAACCGAAACAACGTCGGCGTCCATCTGAAGCGAACGGTCGGTGTTGTCAATATTAAGAGTAACAGCGGCAAAGCCAAGCGGTTTTCGCTTTTGTGTTCCGGAAAAAACAACATCCTCCATTTTATCGCCGCGCAGAGTTTTAGAAGACTGCTCTCCCAGAACCCACCTCATAGCGTCGCCTATGTTGCTCTTGCCGCTGCCGTTTGGCCCGACAACTCCCGTTATACCTTTTCCGAAGTCAAGTTTGACCTTATCGGGAAAAGATTTAAAGCCCTGAAGCTCAAGCGATATTAAATTCATTTTATCTCTCTGCCTCCAGACTGTTTACCAGTTTGCATTTCAGTTTCGGTACGCTGAGATCTCCGCGCACCTTAACAGTGATCTCTTTTTGCAAAAAATACCGTATGTTTTCTTTTTTGTGTCCCATGGCGCGGCTTATGCAGGAGGGATTTACCGCAAATTCGGTCTCGCATTTGCCAAAGCCCGCAAGTGCTTTTTCCATTTGCCGTCTCATGAGCCTGCCCTCGCAAAGCTCGCGAAATGCCGGATGATAATACCCAGCGACCCTCTCACCGTTAACGCCGTCTGAGGCGTGTATGCCGCACTTTATGACCCTGATGCCCGCCGCTTCAAACTCCATGAGCATATCGGCACACAGATCGACGATCTCGTCAAACGGCGCAAGCACATATTCACCCTTCATATAAAGCTCTGCCAAGCGTGTTCCGGCTAAAACCACCGTCGGATAGATCCTCACCGTATCCGGGCTGATGCTTATGATCTTACGCATCGTGTTAAGCTCATCCTCGGCAGTGCTTTTATAAAGACCGACCATCATCTGAAGCCCCAGCTCAAAGCCGTATTCGCGTATCATCTCCGAAGCCTTCACAACATCGTCTGCGGTATGACCCCTGTTGTTTGCAGTAAGTACCTTATTGCTCATGCTCTGCGCGCCAAGCTCGATCGCCGTAACTCCGTTTTGTTTCAACATATCGAGAGTGTTGTCATCTATGCAGTCAGGCCGTGTTGACAGTCTGATCCCCTTAAATATACCCTTTTCGCCGAAGCCTGCGACAAAATCCCTTGCCGCGTTCAAAAGCTCCGAGCTGTAGCTTTTGTCAATAGCTGTAAAGCTTCCGCCGAAAAAGGCTATTTCCGTATCCTCGGAATATTTTATCTGCTCTGCCGCCAAAGTGCATATTCTTCGGACATCCTCAGGCGTCGGCGCCTCAGTGCAGCCGCTGATCGTCCTCTGATTGCAGAACGAGCAGATGTTAGGGCAGCCGATATGCGGGACAAAAATCGAGATGTTGCTGTGTCTTCCCATCAGTCCACCCTGTATCCCATAAGCGAAAGGGCTTCCTTTGCAGCCTGCTGCTCGGCGCTCTTCTTTGAAGAACCGACGCCCGTTCCGATAATATTTGAGTTGAGCATAACGTTGACCTTAAACTTCTTATCATGCGCGGGGCCGCTTTCCTCCGCAAGAACATAGGACACTTTTTCCTCGGGATTTTTTTGAATGATCTCCTGCAAAGCGGTCTTATAGTCACGAAATGAAACATTATCCCGATGCTCAAGATTTTTTGGCATGAACCGCAGGATATGCTTTCTTGCAGGCTCTATGCCGCCGTCGAGATAGATCGCCGC
The DNA here is from genome assembly GCA_002479715.1 of Ruminococcus sp. UBA7477. Lineage (GTDB taxonomy): Bacteria > Bacillota > Clostridia > Oscillospirales > Ruminococcaceae > UBA7477. The sequence continues at coordinate 5,454 of DLOT01000046.1, forward strand.
GATAACAGCCTCAAAGGCGTCTGATACGATCGAAGGACGGCTTCTTCCTCCGCTGTGTTCCTCGCCTTTTCCAAGCATGATATGCTCTCCGAGATCAATCTCCTTTGCAAACTCAAACAGCGCCTTTTCACACACAAGCGATGCGCGCAGCTTTGAAAGATCTCCCTCGGGCATTTTCTGCTCGTGGTGGAATATATAGCTCGATACAACTATCGAAAGCACCGAGTCGCCCAGAAACTCAAGCCTCTCGTTGCTTCTTCTGCCCTTTTTTTCATTAGCAAATGAACTGTGTGAAAGAGCCTCGTAAAGAAGCGCCTCGTTTTTAAATCTGTAGCCGATTATCTCCTGAAACTGCTCGAGATTTTCCTTTTCGGTCATACCTTATTCTCCTCTGCGCTCTGCTGCTTGATAACAGCCAGCGCCTTTGTGACTTCTCCGATAACATCGCCCTCGGTAAAGGTTTTTGCCTGACGGACAGCATTATATATCGCTCTTGCGTCTGAGCTTCCATGCGCCTTTATTACCGGTNNGCCGTATTCCTTATAATCGACCTTGTTCTTAAATGCCTTGATCTTCTTCATCAGCATAAGAGCGCCGATCTTTGAACCGATACCGCTTGTAAACATTGCCTTCAGCTCATTGGAAAAGAACTTGCCCATTCCCTCGTAAAGCTTCAGCATAAGATTTCCCGAAAAGCCGTCGGCAACGACCACATCGCACTTGCCGCGCGGGATCTCTCTCGCCTCAATGTTTCCACAGAAGTTTATCGGTGAGCTTTTTAAAAGCGCGTAGGCCTGCAAATCAAGCTCTCTTCCCTTTGACTCCTCGGCGCCTATGTTTGCAAGCCTGACCTCAGGGTTATCGACTTTAAGGACCTTGTTCATATATGCGCTGCCCATAATTCCGAACTGGAGCAGCATATCGGGCTTGCACTCGGCGTTTGCTCCGCAGTCCAGCATCATAACGGGTCTGTCCGCTGTCGGCAGAACGGTCGCCAGCGCCGCGCGTTTTATTCCCTTTATGCGCTTTACTATCAATGTTGTGCCGACAACAAGCGCCGCAGTCGATCCTGCCGAAACAAAAGCGTCGCCCTCTCCGTCCGCTACCATCTGCAGTCCAACTGCCATAGAAGAGTTTTTCTTGGATGAGCGGATAGTCATGGCCTCATCGCATATATCTATAACGTCCGGAGCATGACGGATCTGCATCGCGGAAATATCTATCTGATTGTCTGCTGCACACTTTTTGATCTTCTCCTCGTCGCCCACAAGCGTTATGTATACGTTAAAATCCTTTTGTGCCAAAGACGCGCCCTTCAAGATCTCAAGAGGAGCGTTGTCGCCCCCGAAAGCGTCTATAACAATGTTCATAAGTCACAATCCCCTTTATTCAAATTCTCCAACTCTGCACGCAAATCGAAAATTCCTCTTTCGGCAAGCGCCTTGTATTTTTCCCTCTTGTCGCGGATCCTCGCCGGCAGTTCGGGAAGTATTCCCATATTGCAGCCCATCGGCTGGAAATTCTTAACGCTACAGTCGCTGATGTATCCGCACAGTGATCCGAGCATTGTCGTTTTCGGCAAGACCGGTCTTGACCTGCCCAGAAGCTTTCTGCCAAGCGAAAGTCCGGCAAAGATTCCGCTTGCCGCCGACTCAATATACCCCTCAACCCCGGTTATCTGTCCCGCAAAGTACAGCTTTTCGTTTTCTCTCATGCAAAAGTTTTCATCAAGCAGCTCGGGAGAGTTTATAAACGTGTTACGGTGCATGACTCCCAGCCGCAGAAATTCAGCATTTTGCAGCCCGGGTATCATTGAGAACACCCTTTTTTGCTCGCCGAATTTCAGATTAGTCTGAAAGCCTACAAGGTTATACATCGTTCCCATGCTGTTTTCCGCTCTCAGCTGAACCACCGCATACGGCCGCTTTCCCGTGCGGGGATCTGTCAGCCCGACCGGCTTCATCGGACCAAAGCGCATAGTGTCGACCCCGCGCTTTGCAAGAGCTTCGATCGGCATACAGCCCTCATAGACCTTGTAGCCCACCTTTTCAAAATGCTCGGTATCGAATGAATGGAGCGGTGCGCCCTCGGCGTTCACAAGCTCATTATAGAAAGCCATATACTCATCTTTTTCCATCGGACAGTTGATGTAATCGGCTTCTCCTCTGTCATAACGTGAGGCAAGAAACGCTTTATCCATATCTATGCTCTCAAAGCTGACGATCGGCGCCGCCGCGTCGTGGAAGTAAAGATACTCGCCGCATATTTTTCTGATGCTCTCGGCAAGCAGTTCGCTCGTCAGCGGTCCTGTGGCAATTATCGTATACTCGTCCTCAGGAATTTCGCAAACCTCATCAAGAACAGTTTTTATAAGCGGATGCGCCATGATTTTCCCGGTAATGTGATCCGAAAAAAGCTTTCTGTCAACCGCCAATGCTCCGCCTGCGGAAACCCTCGACTTTTCGGCTGCCTCCATTGTCAGGGATCCCAATATCCGCATTTCCTCCTTGAGCATCCCCGCTGCCGACTCTATTCTGTCTGCTTTAAGCGAATTTGAGCAGACAAGCTCCGCAAAGCCCGCGTATTTATGTGCAGGCGAGAACTTTATAGGCTTCATCTCATAAAGTGTTACTTCTATTCCCGCGTTTGCCAGCTGCCAGGCCGCTTCGCAGCCTGCAAGCCCGGCACCTATCACATTAGCCCTCATCGCCGTCACCAAGCTGTTTTTCATATCCGCAGCCCTGCTTGTAGCAGATCAATCTGCCGTTTTTTCCGCCCTTTTTGAACAGTGTGCTTTGACACTTCGGACAAACCTCTTTTGTGGGCGCGTCCCACGTCATAAACGAACACTCGGGATTTTTCTCGCAGCCGAAATACTTTTTGCCGCGCTTGGTTTTCTTTATCAGTATCCTGCCTCCGCAATAGGGACAGACACCGCCAGCCTCTGTAACTATCCTTCGTGTGTTCTTACACTCCGGAAATCCCGAGCAGGCCAAAAACTTCCCAAACTTACCCAGCTTTATGACCATGGGTTTTCCGCAAAGCTCGCACACCTCGTCTGTTTCCTCATCGGGGACCTTGACTCTTTTGCCCTCCATCGCCGATTCGGCAGTGGTCAACTCTTTGTCGAACTCAGCATAGAAATCTCCCAGCATCCTTACCCAGTCCTGAGACCCGGTTTCTACCTTATCGAGCTTATTTTCCATTCCCGCAGTAAATTTCACATCAACAATGTTATCAAAATGCTGCTTCATCAGCTCGGTCGTGACTTCGCCGAGAGCAGTCGGTCTTATCTGCTTGCCGTCACGCTCCACATAGCTGCGCTGAAGAATAGTTGTTATTGTCGGCGCATATGTTGACGGCCTGCCTATACCGTTTTCTTCAAACGCTTTAACAAGCGTAGCCTCGGTGTATCTGGCAGGAGGCTGTGTGAAATGCTGAAGTCCCTCAAGCGACTTCAGCTTCAACAGATCGCCCTTCGAGATAGGCGGAAGCTCGTTCTTCTTTTCTTCGTCCTCGTCCTTTATCTCCTCATATAAAACGGTATATCCTGCAAACTTAACCGAATAGCCGCTTGCCTTGAAAACGCAGTCAGCCGCAGTTATATCGACCGAAACAGTGTCCAGCAGACAGTTAGCCATCTGACTGGCGATAAATCTTTCCCAGATAAGCTTGTAAAGCTTATACTGATCCGATGTTACGCCGCTTGCCTTTACTATATCCGGAGTAATATCCGGGCGTGTCGGGCGTATAGCCTCATGGGCGTCCTGCGCGCCTGCCTTCGTCTTATATTTTCTCGGAGCGTCAGGCAGATACTCCCTGCCGAAGCTTTTCTCTATAAAATCATATGCCGCGTTTCGCGCCTCATCCGAAATCCTCAGGCTGTCGGTACGCATATAGGTTATAAGACCTATCGCGCCCAGTCCGTTTATTTCAACTCCCTCATAAAGCTCCTGCGCGATCTTCATCGTCCTTCTGGACTGAAAGCTCAGGCGCTTGGAGGCCTCTTGCTGTAAGGTCGAGGTAGTGAACGGAGCGGCGGGATTTTTCTTGTGAACGCTCTTTCTCACCTTGTCAACAACATAATCTGCGCCGTCAAGAGCTTTAAGGATCCTGTCCGCGTCCTCCCTGCATCCGAGTGAGGTCTTCTCGTCGATCTTTTCTCCGCCGACAGAAATAAGCTTTGCGGTGAATATCTTTCTGGAGGGCGGTGCCGAAAGCTTTGCCTCAACGGTCCAGTATTCCTGTGACACAAAGTCGCGGATCTCCTGTTCCCTGTCGACGACAATTCTCACCGCGACCGACTGAACGCGTCCTGCGGACAGCCCCCTGCGGACCTTTTTCCAAAGAAACGGCGACAGCTTGTAGCCCACGATCCTATCCAGAATACGTCTGGCCTGTTGAGCATTGACCAGATTTTCGTCGATCGTTCTCGGATTTTCGATGCCGTGCTTTATTCCCGTTTCGGTGATCTCATTAAATGTCACCCTGTTTTTCTCAGAAAGGTCAAGCTTTAAAAGCTGAGTCAGGTGCCATGATATGGCTTCTCCCTCGCGGTCGGGGTCTCCCGCAAGAAAGACCCTGTCGCATTTTTTAGCCTTTGCCTTTATGTTCTTTATCAGCGCTTCCTTGCCCTTGATATCAATATACTGCGGCTGAAAGCCATGCTCAATATCAACGCCGAACTTTGACTTGGGAAGATCCCTCAAATGCCCCATAGAGGCAACGACCTCATATTCGTCGCCGAGATATCTTTTTATCGTATGCACTTTAGTCGGTGATTCAACTATTATCAGTGTTGACAACTGTTATTTCCTCCAATCCTACGGCAGCTCATGTCAGCCGCCTGCAAGCTTAAAGCGGTTTCCCGCCATACTTTCAACTAAGCCCTCGATTTCCAGCTCTGTAAGCTCGGTCAGAAGCTCGGAAACATCTGTATTCAAAAGATCTGCCAGCTCGTCCGCCGCCATGGGCGACTGCTTCAGCTTATCTGCGATCTGCGCTTTCAGTCCGCTGAACNNCTTTTCTAAGCTCTGCTTTTCCAAGCTCGGCTTATCTAAACTCTGCTTTTCCAAGCTGACGGTATGCTCAGGCTCTGCTCTTTTTTTAACGTTGCCGCTTCCGGAGCGGTGCCTTGTGCGGGACTTTTTTGTCGCCTCGACCGGTATATCCGCCGCAAACAGCAGACTGCTTTCGGACTTTTCTGCGAACGCATCCAAATCCTTTGTAAATCTAAGCTTATGCGAAAATTCCCCGTAATATTCATACAAAATATCTCTGTGAGAAAACACGGGTGTCGCCCCGTCGCTCAAAAGGCTTGCGACCCCCGAATAAAGCGGCGAAAAGATGTCATGGGGAGGTATGCAGAACAGATCCTTTCCCTGTGAAGCGGCATAAGACGCCGTGTTGAGCGCACCGCTTGTCTTGGAAGCCTGTGTTATCAAAACGCCCCTTGATATCCCCGAAAGGATCCTGTTTCTTGCCCTGAAGCTGAGCGAATTAGGGGCGGCAGTCGGAAAATACTCTGAAATAACAGCGCCGTTTTGAGAAATAAGCTGTTTCAGCTTTCCGGTGTCCTTAGGATAGTCATATTCTACACCGCAGCCGAGGACTGCAACGGTTTTTCCGCCCGCTTCGATCGCGGCGGTGTGTGCCGCACTGTCAACGCCGTTGGCGAAACCGCTGACGATCGTAATGCCTGACTCGGCAAGCTTACCGCTGATGGTTCGTGTGACCTTTTCGGTGTAGTCGGTCATACTTCTCGCGCCGACAACTCCGACGGTAACGGCATCTTCAAGAAAACTAAGGTTTCCCAGTGAAAACAGTACAGCCGGAGGATTGTATATATTACGCAGAAGCTCGGGGTATTCTCTGCTGTCAAAGTCCAGGACGATGATCCCCTTACTTTCGCAGTAGTCCAGAATCCTCTGCGCCTGCGAAAGCTCTGTCGATTTTACTGCCGACCATTCCTCGGAAGTCAATCCGCGAATGCTGCCGCTCATAAGAGCCTCACAGCACTCTTTTGCCGAGGAAAACCTATCGCAGACCTGCCATATGCGGGGATTAGCGGGACCGAAAGCTATAGTGAGCCACAACCAGTAGACCCTGTCGTCCATTATCTGAACATCTCCCAAAGAATTATTGTAGCGGCAGCGCCCGCGTTCAGCGAGTTTATCCTGCCCTTCATCGCTATAGTTATCTTTTCATCGCACGCCGCGATATGCTCGGGAGGCATTCCTCTCCCCTCGTTTCCGATATAAACGGCGCATGGTCTGTCAAAGTCAAAGGACGTGATATCCGTTCCGCCGCTTATTACCGAAGCGACATTGACAATACCCGCTTTGCCGAAAACCGAAACGACCTTTTCAAAGTCATTATCTATAAAAACATCAACTCTTGCGATGCTGCCCATAGCGGCCCTGACGACCTTGGGATTATACAGGTCACAGCAGTTCCCCGTCAGAATGACGCCGCTTACTCCGACAGCGTCGGCAGTTCGGATCAGCGTTCCCAGATTGCCCGGATCCTGAATGTTATCAACCACAAGATATTTTCCGTCACTTATTATTGTATCAGCACAGAAGATTTTGTCAAGTCTTTTTGCCGTAACAAAAACCCCTTGACCGTTCTCGCTGTCAGCCAGCTTTTCGGCAAGATCAGGCGAAAGCTCGTATTTTATGCTGTCATCAAGCCCGGTCAGAAGCTCTGTCGGCAAGGCCGCCGAATACTTCTCCATGGCTCTGGCTGTGTAATAGACCGCCGTGATCTCTACCCGCCCTGAAGCCTTTTGCTCGGCTGCCGCATCCGTGCAGTTTCTCATTCCTTCAATAACAAACTCGCCGTTTTCCTCTCTTGCCTTTTTGCTGGACATAAGCCTTGCAAGCTTTTTTATGTTCGGATTCTCCCTGCTTGAAATATACGTATTTTCCGCCTCCCTTCACTAACCTCCCGTGCCTTTATATACAACAAAACACGCACAAGTATTTCACAGTGTGCGTGTTGATATTGCATTAAAGAGCAGCCTTTGCCTTTTCAACTATAGCGGTGAAGCCTGTAGGATCGCTGATCGCGATTTCCGAAAGCATTTTTCTGTTGAGTGTGATGCCCGCCTTCTTGACACCGTTCATAAACGTTGAGTAGTTCATTCCGTTGAGCTTGCAGGCCGCGGAAATTCTTGCGATCCACAGCTGTCTGAAATCTCTCTTTCTCTGCTTTCTGCCGATGTATGCATACTGACCGGACTTCATGACTGCCTGTTTCGCCATCTTAAAGTGTGTGCTCTTTGAACCGAAGTAGCCCTTAGCGAGCTTCAAAGTCTTATTTCTTCTCTTACGAGTCATCATTGCGCCCTTAACACGAGCCATAATTAATTACCTCCTAATAATCGTTCAGATAAAATCCCCGAAGCTCTTTTTACTTGTAAGGGATAAGAACCTTTACGTTCTTGATGTTAGTCTTGTCAGCATAAGCCGCGTTGCGCAAGGTCCTTACACGCTTATGGCCCTTTGAGATAAGTCTGTGTCTTTTGTTTGTGTGCTGAAACTTAACCTTGCCTGTTCCGGTAACGCTGAAACGCTTTTTTGCGCCGGAATGTGTCTTGATCTTTACCTTTGACATTTTATTTTCCTCCTTATATTGTTTACTTAGTAGATTTCGGTGATACAAACATCACCAAGCTGCGCCCCTCCATTTTTATGGGCTTGTCAACAACGCCTGCTTCCGAAACAGCTTCCTTATACTTGTTCATAAGGTCCTCACCGAGATGCGGATGGGCAACCGATCGCTTGCGGAACCTAACGGAAACCTTCAGCTTATCCCCGCCCTTTAAAAACTTAACTCCCTGATTGACCTTCGTCTGAAAATCGTGGGTGTCGATCGTTGATGACATCCTGATCTCCTTGATGTCAATGACCTTCTGATTTTTGCGGGCTTCCTTTTCCCGCTTGTCCTGCTCAAAACAATATTTTCCGTAGTCCATTATCTTGCACACGGGCGGCTGGGCATTCGGCGCGATCTTAACAAGATCCAGATCCTGCTCGATAGCCAAATCCAAAGCCTCTTTGGCGGACATCATTCCAAGCTGTGAGCCGTCTACTCCAATGACGCGAAGCTCCTTATCACGGATCTCTTCGTTGATTTGCAGTTCTTTGTTGCTAATGGTGCAGCACCTCCAAAAAAATAAAGCGTAACACTACTGCCACGCTCACAAACGCAAAGCCCCGCACAAGGGCTAACATTCACTATAAACCTTTTTGCTCGCTCGCTGAAGGTGAGGGCTTGGCAGCTCTTCTTTATTGTTTACCAAGTCATTATACACCCTCTTACAGGTTTTGTCAATACCTTTTTCAAATATTTTTGCGAAAACTGCTACATCAAAAAGATGCCGCCTGAGATAACCATGATAAGCCATAGCATTATCGGACTGTTTGAGAAAAAAACTATCAGCTTTCTCTCGAGCGAAAGGTTGGTGCGCGAGCTGTCGATATTAAAGCTGAAATTCTGTCCGGTCGTTACACGGGCATAGATTATCAGCGACACAGCCACGATTATAAAACAAATTATGATCTCGGTCATTTCGGAAGTTCCCGCCGGCAAATAAACCTCAACTATATTGAGTATGAACACAAGCAGCGACGAGCCTATTCGCATTCCGACAGCTGCGCGGATCGAACCCGTGCGCAGGGTAAACAATGTGATAATTATGCTTATACAAGCGGTACAGCCTGTAGATGAAAGATCCAGTCCGCTGAATATCTCCGCCGTACAGCAAACGATAAATGCAAACAGATCTCCGAACTGCCGAAAGGTCTGCAATATGACTCCTCTGAACAAGATCTCGTTCAGGATCGAAACCGCGATGCAGTTGACGATACCAAACAGAATAACAGCAAAGACATTGTCGGAATATATAAAATCCAGCCGATAGGACCTTGCGCCGAAGCTGCCAAGAACTCCTGCCAAAACACTTTCTGCCTGCAAACAGAAAATCGTCGCCATCAGCGACATGACCATAGCGCAGGCAAAAATATCCGGATTGCGGTGATCTGCCTCCGGAAGCATAACAGCGCGGGGCAGCCTTGTATCAAGAACGCATATCAGTATCGGAGTAAGATATTTAAGCACACGCAGCGCGCTGACGACAGCGCACACTCCCAATGGAACGCTGAGACTGTCGAGCGGCTGCCCATACGGAACCTTAGTTACAGTATATCCCCCATCCTCGACAACCGCAGCCGAATAGATCATCTCTACCAAAGCGAAAAGGATCATTGTGAACACCGTCATGGTCACAAGCCTGCAACAGCGCCTCAAAACCTTTTTCTCAACATCGCCGGGGCTTTTCATTACATAGCCCTGCCCGTCCACATAAGAGTGCTCATTTATCCTTTTTACATAAGAATATGCATACGGATTGTTACCGGAGCTTCGCCAGTTCAAAAACTCATTGCAGTAAAGCTTGGACTGATTAAGATAGGCGGCGTTTTTGGCAACGTCGATGTATTCGCTGTTCTTCTTCTCGTCTGCCAAAGCTTACCGCCTCCTTACAAACTGCTTAAAAATGTCCTCCATGGCCGCCGTGACTTCGACCGCTTGAGCCGATATGACCGCCACCGCCTCCGCTGCCGCCGTTGCTCTTGGGTATCTTGGTGACATTTGCAAACAAAAACGTATCCTTTGCATAGGTCTGATTAAAGTTCTTCAGATATTCTCTCGCCGCAGGCTTAGGCATTATCGGCTTCATTTTCTTAACAAGCCCCTTAACGAATAACCAGCTTATCAGCAGCGCGACAGGAGCCGCGATCAGTGAACTCTTCAGTATCGCTTTTCCTGATATTTTTCTATGGAAGGTATCATACGGACGATCGGTTTTCGCTTCTTCTACGAAATCATAAACCTCATTGACAAAGGTTTCAAAGCACTCGTCATAGTCGCCGTCGCTCAGCTTGCTGACAACAGTGTCGTCAAGGTACTCAAAGCCGTACTCGGTGAAGGCTGTCTGTCCGTAGCCGCAAGTCGAAAAATGATACGACCTGTCCGCCATTGAAACGACCATAATTATTCCGTCGTAATCCTCGCCGACTCCGTATCCGCCGTAGTCAAAGAAATCATCGGCAAAGCCTTGTATACCGCCGCTAAAGACGCCACTGAAGCTGTTGCGGTAGTCGTCAACCGTCAGAATAACGCAGTCAAACTCCCAGTCCTCAATGATCTTTTCTATTTTTTTATTTAATTTCTCCTCTGTAGAATAGGATATAAGATCCGCCTCGTCGATGACCCTGGGCAGATCACTGTTATACTCCCCTTCTCCGTAATCCGGCAATTCATTGCCTATTGTGACAGCGCTCGCCGTTACGCACATTGCAATGCTCAGAGCGCCGGCAGATACAACTGCTAAAGCGCGATCTATCAGCTTCATAATCCGTCACGCCTCCTAAAGCAAAAAAGTGATGAACGAAAAAACAGCAGCAAAAGATACTGCCATTGCCGCCGCGCCGAAAAGCAGCTTTTTCATCTTGTCTATCGGCAGATTTCCGACAGTCTTTCCCGTCTGACCGTTGACGGCAAACATATAGTTTTCTCCCTTGTATTCGGTGTTGCAGACCCAAACGGGCATAAGCGCATAGCGTATCTCTCCCTCGTTTATCTGAACATTTACGTTCTCATTAACGACCTTCATGTATCCCTTGACTGTACTTTTCAAGACCTCATCGGTGCTGTTTTTTATGCGTGCATTGGCCCGGTCGATGCTGTGAGCAACGTCAACATCATAGCGGTCGGCAAAAAATCCTGCCAGATACGCTGTGCTGAAATCGACAGCTTCGTCATAGTGGAAAGGCTCAAGCGACTCCATAAGCGCATCGTCCATTTTTGTAGAGCCGTCAACCGGAACCTTCTCGAAGCTCATCACACCTGCACGGACAATGGAATAATGCTCTGTCTTGGTGTATATGTACTTGGAATCCGACCAGTGCTTGACCTTAGTTCCCTTGTAATGCGCGTCCCCCGTACTGTTCGCATCAAACAGCCAGAAAGGAACGTATATTCCTTTGATATTCTGTATTCGGTTTTCAGAGCGAAAGCTCTTGGGAAGAAGAGGCTTGCCCTTTATAAAATTGGCATATGCCTTCTCCACCTTTGATCTGTCGACCTTGAACGGTATAACGAAATCAGGGCGCAGGACTCCTTCGACAGCCTCGTTCATAACTACGGGATTATCGCAATACGGGCAAGTCGAAGCCATAGTGCTTCCGTCGCCTATTATCTCGCCGCCGCAGTGACTGCATTTAAACGATTTGAGAGAGCTTAGCTCGCCCTCGCTCCAGTCGCCGTTGCCGCTTCTTTCATCATAGGTTTTCCATGAAAAATTCTCGGGCTTTTGCTGAGAAAGCCCCTCCTCATAGCCCTGCAGCGTGCTTATTTCATACTCGTTGTCACAGTACATACATTTCAGTTTGTCTGTTCCTGCGGCATACTGAATGTCAGCGCCGCAGCACGGGCACTTATAGACTATCATGCTATCAGCCATTGATTAGCCTCCTCGGTCATTATTCTCAGTTGACAGCTTTGGTACAAGCAATTGTATTCATCAACTATATTTTCTTAGGCTTGCGGCCGCAGCTGTAACGCTCAGGGCAATAACCCAAGACTTCACACTTGGGTTTCATCTCGTTATCAATAATATATTCCCATTCGGGAGAAAGCCTGCGAAGCTCTCTGCATATATCTCCAAACAGTTCCCTGTATTCCCAGTATGCCCTTGTACACATTCTTTGGCGGGACATATCAATAAGATTTCGCAGATTGCGCTTATCGACGATCTTTGTCGTCATTCCCAGCGGCAGCAGCATAGCGCTGTCCTCCCTCGGGATACCGAGAGTTTCCAGCTTTTCTCCTGCCTGCGAAACCGCTCTCATTGTCTGCTCATATATTTCTCTCGCTTCCGGATTGCTTTTGATTTTCGGCGGAGTAACAAACTCAAAGCCGCCGTAGTCTATATACCTCGTACTTGCCTGAAGTCTTGTCGGCGAACCGCCCAAATGGGTATACCATTCGCGGATAACCCTTGCGGAATAGCCGTCGATGACCAGCTCGACATTTACATATTCAAGCGTTCTGCCGTGGTTTGATTTTATGCAGTCAAGACCGCGTTTATAATTCTTTTCGGCATCTGAAACATCTGCCCCCCAGCAGATCCCAGCCCTTTCGCCTATAAGCGAAACAGGGTTGAGAGTCGTCGTTGAAAGCACGGTGATTTTTCCCATATAATATTCCTACCTTTCCCAGCGCATGCCCGCGTACAAAGATCTCACATTCCATATATAATTATGATAACACATTTTCTTGAATCTTTCAACAGGGAATTACAAATTATCTGCCTTTCTTTTGATGCGATTGACGGTTGCAAAGCCCCGCTGTGTTGGCAGGCGGGGAATGTATGACTGCTATTTGTCGATCAGCGGGAAATGCCCGCTTTGCTTCATTGAATAGGTATCGCCGGTTGACGAAACTATAATATGATCCAGCAAGATCAGGCCAACACTTTTCAGCGTCCTCTTGAGAGTTCGCGTAATCGTAATATCTATATTGCTAGGGGAAGCAGTCATTTGGTTCGGGTGGTTATGTGCAACTATTATCAATCGGCTGCCGCTGCGGTTCGCGCCGTCGATTATTCCAAGCGGATTTACGGAGGTTTTGTCCGGGTCACCCTCGCTGACGATCTCACACCCGACACACCGGAGCTTTTCGTTCAAAAAGCAGGCCATAAGCCTTTCATGATTCTCAGCCTTGAGTGAGTTTGAAAAAAGGCGTCTCGCCGCAGACACCGTTTCGACTGATGAAACCGGGCGCCCGTATCTTTCAATTATTCTCGACAGAGCCGCAAAAAGCACTGCCGCGTTTTCGCTGAGGTCACAGTCATTTACAAGCTCGCGGGCAGTTGCGGATATTATTCCCGTAAATGAACCGAATCGGCTGAAAAGCAGGTCAACCGTGCCACAAGCACTTTTTCTAGGCTGCGCAAGGTACAAAAGCATTTCTACCGCTTCGCGGTCGGTCATATGAGAAAATCCGCCTTGCTCGAATCGTTTCATCAAGCGATCGTTTCTGCTCTCGCTGACTGTTTTCATGCCTCTCCCCCCCTTACACCTACAGTATAACCTGTTTTGATTATTTTTTCAAGAGGGGGTGGAATTTGGGGCAAAGATGTGTTATCATATACATATACTATTATTATCTGAGGAGACTTGCTATGAAAAGCTTTACAGCGGCGCAAAACGACGCCGGTCAGCGGATCGACAAATTTCTTGAAAAAGCCGTTCCGGCACTGCCCAAATCGCTGATGTATAAATATATACGCCTCAAGCGCATAAAAGTCAACAAAAAAAGGTGTACTATCTCTCAGCTGTTAAACAAAGGGGATACCATAGAGCTTTATATCAACGACGAGTTTTTTCCGATCACTGACAGCGGACCGCAGTTTCTGCTGGCTCCGAATACGGTCGATGTTGTTTTTGAAGATCAGAACATCCTGATAGTCAATAAAAAATCCGGCCTTGTCGTCCATGAGGATGAAAGCCAGACGCCCGACACGCTGATAAACCGTGTTCTGCACTATCTTTACGACAAGGGTGAATATGATCCTGAAAGTGAGCTTTCATTCACGCCCGCACTTTGCAACCGTCTTGACCGCAACACGAGCGGTATTGTCATATGCGCCAAAAACGCCGAGGCTCTGAGGGTTTTAAACCAAAAGATCAAGGACAGAGAGCTGTCTAAGTTCTATCTTTGTATCACCTGTAAAATACCTAAGGAGACCGAGGCCGTCAAAACCGCATATCTTACCAAGGACGAAAAGGCGAAAACTGTCAGTGTTTCCGACAGAAAAACACCTCAAAGCAAAACAGCTGTCACCAAATACAAGGTACTGAAAACCTCGGGAAGTCTTGCATTGTGTGAGGTCGAGCTGATAACCGGCAGGACTCATCAGATACGGGCCCATATGGCATACCTCGGAGCCCCGGTTCTGGGCGACGGCAAATACGGCTCACACGAGATCAATAATCGTTACCGCGTCAAGGCCCAAGCCCTGCACGCCTATAAGCTGCGCTTCGGTTTTAAGACCGACGGAGGTATCCTGAGCTACCTTGACGGCAGAGAATTTCAGACTCCGCCGCCATGGTTTCAAGACAAATTCTTTGGAGAAAAATAATACTTGTAAATGTACCGTGAATATGATACAATAGACTATAATAGAGAGCAAAATAAAGCGCTGGGAGGTTTTGTCCATGATTGGAGATTTGCACTGCCATACGACCATTTCCGACGGGTCTATGGGCATTGAAGAGGTTATCGCGCAGGCTAAGCGCACAAATATTGACGTTCTCGCTATCACAGACCACGACACGCTGTCTTCCGTGCAGCGTTCAAAGGTTCTTGGCGAACGATACGGCGTAAACATAATCCCCGCAGTGGAGCTTTCCGCATGGGATAAAAAGCGCAGCCGAAAAGTTCACATTCTCTGCTACGCTCCTCAAAAGCCGGACCGTTTGGAAGGTCTGTGCCATAAGTCCTGCGAGATACGCAAGAGCTGCGCTAACGATATGATCAGCAAGGTCATGGAGCTGTTCCCGATCACCTACGAATCCGTGCAGAGATATTCAAAGGGCAGCAAGAGCATTTTTAAGCAGCACATCATGCGTGCTCTGGTAAACTTCGGCTACGACACATCGTTTTACGGGGCGCTTGACCATGAGCTTTTCAACCGTGAGAACGGCAAGTGTCTTGTGACCCGCGAATATCCGGACGTTAATTTTGTTCTTGACCTGATCCACTCTTCCCGCGGTGTTGCGGTCTTGGCCCACCCGTTCATGTTTGACAGTCTGGAGCTTCTCAGCGAGCTTTGCGAGGCCGGCAAGCTGGACGGCATTGAGGTCTATCACTACTCCGCAGACGGAAAGGAAAACGTCCTACTGGAAAAATGCAGGCAGTATGACCTGATAGAAACCGGCGGCTCTGACTTTCACGGTCTTTACAACGAGCATCCGACATATCTCGGAAGCAGGACGACAGACAATGAAAATCTGAAGCGTCTGTTTGATATGATAGAAAAAAATAAAAAGAAATAAGGAGAGTTAAAATGAAGTATTCATACATACCGCACGGAGTTTGCTCGACGCGCATTGATTTCGAGGTTGAAAACGGAGTTATTAAGGCTGTTCAGTTCACAGGCGGCTGCAACGGCAATTTAAAGGGTATTTCCTCGCTTGTGACCGGCATGAAGGCTGAAGATGTTATCGCAAAGCTTGAAGGCACAAAGTGCGGCTTCAAGCAGACCTCCTGCCCTGACCAGCTTGCCCGCGCGCTGAAATCTATACCTAAGGAATAGAGAAAGAGCCTAGCTTATGAGGGCGCGATCTGCACAAGGTCAAATAAAAACGGACAATAAAAGAGCCTCCTACGGTATAATGAAAGAAGATACCATAGGAGGTTTTGCTATGTTAAAATAATGGCGGCACGCTGTAAAATACGGCGGAGGATTTTTGGGTTTAGTCAGAACGCTAAACTGGAATTTATCTGTCTTTCCTACAAACTAGAGTTTTGGCTCTGCTAAATATATTTTCTCATAATTTTTTTGACAAGAAATATTTGCTTAGTTTAGGATTTTTATTTTCACGAACATATTCAATCCTGTATCCGAGTTTTGGATAAAATTCAGGTGCCTGAAAGCCAAAGGTCGTGAGAGTTATTATGTCGTATCCTTTTCCTCTATACTCTTTCTCTACTGCACCAACAAGTTTGCTTCCTAAACCTTTTTTCCTGTACTTCTCTCCAACAATAAGGTCAGCGATATGAACCTCATTATAGTATGCTCTCCCTGTGATAACGCCAAGAATATTTTGTTCATCATTTTCAGCAATAAAGCAGAATTCTTCAAAATTCAGCTCTACACCACTTTTCAAAGCATAATCAGAAAACTCTTTATTGATGAAATCGCCTGTTCTTTTATCATTGTCTGCTTTTCTGATAACTATTTCCATAACATATACCTCCACAAATTCCGATTTATCGGGCATATGAAAAATCCGCCCAACTGCATTTTACCATAGGCACAGAGAAAAATCAACCACAAATCTATAACTAAAAAAATGCCGTATCAGACAGCTCTGTCGAATACGGCGAGGAGGCAGCTTAAAGCTGCACCTGATGCCGCCTTCTTTGATATAGTCTAGTGTGAAAGATAGCAAGACGTCGTGGTAAGCGTTAGCTAGAAAAATCGGAATTTGTTATTGCGAAAAATCTCCTATTTTACCCAACAATCTTCCAATGCTATGATACATACCCGAATATATTACAGGGTCAAGTTTTGTAAGATCAATATCAAAAGTATCTTGACATACAAAACGCTCATCTACTTGTATATTCCTTATTTTACAGAAAAAAGTGGTTGATTCTCCTATTTCAATAGATTTGTCAACCTCACATTCATATACCCAGCGACTTGAATCAAGGACAGGAACATCTACAACCTTACCTCTGCAAACATTGTAAAGAATCTCATCCTTACTACCGTCCTTTGCATGGCGAGTGCCAAAATAATCCATAAGCTCAAGCATATCACTGCTAACCAAATTTACACTGAATATGCCTGTTCTGATTACATTTTGCTTTGTTCTTTTTGTTCCGAACATACTGATAACCAATAAATAATCATTATCTTTCTCACTTGTAATGCTGACCCAAGTAATCGGTGCAAAATTATATGACCCGTCTTCATTGTTTGTGCCAATAATAAATGACGGTTGAACACACATAGAGAAATGAGTTCCTATTGATTTCCTTTTTATATTCTTCACGTCATATCTCTCCCTCAGTAAATTCCGGTTTATCTATGAAGTCCTCTGAAAACGCTGTAATATCAAGGCGCTTCGCCTGTTAAGTGCTCAAACCTTATGTATTTCCCCTTGTTTTTGCCCTTATACGGTACGGATGCAAGGGCACCTTCAAGTGAAATCGTATCAAGGGATGGGGTGAGCAAACAACGGATGACAACAAGTTTATCACCATATTAATACTTTAATTACACCATAGTTTTCAAGCAAAGTCAATAGCAAATTCACGAACCCTATAACAGCCCAAAGGAGGTTTTTCTATGTCATACGCACAGCCAACCAACGAGATGATTGAACAGGCTCGCCACGCTAACCTCAGCGACTATTTCAGAAACAACGGTTATGATATGGAGCGACGGCGAAATGAATTCCACGTTAATGCTTTGCAATGGATTTTTGCTATATTGATTGCTCGGTAAACTTCAATTTAGAAAAATTATGCCAACCCCATAAATATTTCGTGAGGTTATATATAATTTATTACCTTCGATAAAAGCATTTCCGCTGAGACTTGACGAAATTTTGATTTCTTTTCTTTTTTCCAAACTATTCATATCCCATAAAGCAATTTCGCCGCAAGGATAAGAAACCGTTACTAACATATTGTCGTAAAGTCCGATACAGTCATACATTTTCTTATGTACATTTTTTTGATATCCGATTACTTCAAAAGACGGCAAGTCTATTTTAAACAGTTTTTTATCTTGACAGGCGGCATAAAGCTTCGTACCGTTTATATACAGACTTCTGATATTTTGTTTGCTTAAAATCAGTTTTTTCTCCACTGACATTGTGTCCCTGTTCAATAATAGCAATTGTCCGTCAACTGTTCCGCACAATAAACCATTATCATATGTTTGTATTTCCCACATACTGGTATCGGAAATATTATGCGTGTTTGTATTGAAAGTTTTTTTGTCAACAGTTATAATTTTACCGTTTCTGATAGAACAGTATATATTTTTACCGTCAGCGGTTATACCGCATATATCGGAGCTTAAATCCTCTCCAAGCTTCAATTTGCAGATAATATTACAATCCGCTTCGTTCAAAACGTATAAGGTGCAAAAATCACTTACAAAAATTCTGTTTTCATTGACAATCAGAATTCTTGCTGCACCGTCTTTTTCAAAAATCTCTTTTTTATATTCAATTGTTTTGCTTTCTTTATCAATTTTATAAATTCCCTTTTTACATATGCAATAAATAAAGTTCCCTTTAGCAAAACAGCTTGATACAACACTTTCTAAGTTTATCAAATAATCCATAAAATATATCCTTTCATAAATTTCGATTTATCGGGCAAATTGAAAAAATCCACCCAACTGCATTTTACCATAAGCACAGAGAAAAATCAACTGCAAATACCAACGCGTCTATTATACCGCTGCTAATTGAAAAAAGCCGGTGAAATGCCGGCTTTTCAACTTGTTTTTTGCAGTTACATCGGTATAACTTTCTTTTCAACATCTGCGTGCTTGTCTATGCCGAAACGCTCATTGCGCCTTTGCTCGAAAAACTTGGGAGCAACCTTGGGGAACATCGCATAGGTGAGGACATCCTCCTCCTGCTGACACCACTCGGAGCATTCCTCACGCATTTTATCAAGCTCAGGCTCTAGCAGGTCAGCCGGTCGGCAGGTGATAGCTTCCTCGGCACCGAGAATCTTTTTCTTGAAATCATCACTGATCTCAACGGGAGTTTTTCCGTATTCGCCCTTGACCATGCCCTTGAATTCCTTGGTAACGGTCTTGTATCTTTCACCTGTGATAACGTTGAAAACTGCCTGCGTGCCGACGATCTGCGAAGTCGGCGTAACAAGCGGCGGGAAGCCAGAATCCTTGCGGACTCTCGGGACCTCTGCCAAAACCTCGTCGAGCAGATCCGCCTTGCCTGCCTGCTTCAGCTGTGAAAGCAGATTTGAAAGCATTCCGCCCGGAACCTGATACAAAAGCGCGTTTGTATTGGTCGCCAGCATGGACGGGTCGAGCAAACCGCTGTCAATATACTTTTTACGCAGTCCCATGAAATAGCCTCTCAGCTTGGAAAGGGCAACAAGGTCAATACCGGTGTCGTATTCTGTTCCCTTGAATGCCGCAACGATAGACTCTGTCGGTGCATGGGAAGTTCCGAGTGCAAGAGGCGACATAGCCGTATCAACGATATCAACGCCCGCCTCAACAGCCTTCATTATGCACATATCTGCAAGACCAGAAGTGAAGTGAGTGTGCAGCTGGATCGGTATCTTAACGTTCTCTTTAAGCGCCTTGACAAGCTCGCCTGTTTCATAGGGAGTAAGCAGAGCCGCCATATCCTTGATGCAGATAGAATCGGCGCCGGCGCTTTCTATCCTCTTTGCGTAGTCAACATAATAGTCGAGAGTAAACACATCTCCGGTGGTATACGAGATCGCAACCTGAGCGTGTCCGTTTTCTTTCTTGGCAGCCTTGATAGCGGTTTCAAGGTTTCTGATATCGTTCAGAGCGTCAAATATCCTGATAATATCAATGCCGTTCGCGATCGACTTTTGAACGAAATACTCAACGAGGTCATCAGCATAGTGACGGTAGCCCAGCATATTCTGCCCTCTGAAAAGCATCTGGAGCTTTGTATTAGGCATCTCGCGGCGAATGATCCTCAGCCTGTCCCAAGGGTCTTCGTTCAGAAATCTTATGCAGGAATCAAATGTCGCTCCGCCCCAGACCTCAGCAGAATAGAAGCCGATTTTGTCCATATCCGACAAAACGGGAAGCATATCGCCGATAGGCATTCTGGTAGCGATAAGCGACTGGTGCGCGTCGCGGAAAACTGTTTCTGTAATTTTAAGCTTACCCATTTGCAGCAGTCCTTTCAAATTGATTAGCCGATAACGGCGAGAACCGTT
>DLOT01000007.1 GCA_002479715.1 Ruminococcus sp. UBA7477
GCTCGCCGCCAGAGAGCGCTGTGGGCTTTGGGGGCCTGCGGTCGCTGAAAATGCCGCTGCCGCAAGGGACAGAACCGCCGCCGCAGATTGAGTGTATACGGGCCGTGACTTCGGAAGAATATAGCCCAGACAGGCTCCTGCCGCCCAGAAATATACCGCAGACTTTATGACCGCGCAGAAGGTCCATACTATGAGGAAAAGAGCATCAAACCGCGCGATGACAGCAGTGTCCGAATAGGAGCTTAGGTGAAAAAACGGCAGCTGTACAGACTGCGCGAACTCGCCGAGAATCGCGGAAAAAAGGAAAACGCACGCCGCTACCAGCAGATATTTTATCCCGATGAATGAGTAAATGGTCTTGCCGCGGCTTCTGCGGAGAGCCGGGAGTATCACGCATAGAAGCACCAGCTCGGAATCTCTGCCGACGCTGAAAAGGCCGCTCCTCAGGGTGTCGCCCCAAGGGTCATGAGAGGAGGCGCTCAGATTGTGGATATCTATGCTGCCGCTTGTTCCCAGAAGCACCGCCGAAAGCATTACCGCGAAAAGCGCGAGGGCTATCACTGCCGTTCTGGCGATAGGCTCAGTCCCCAGTGTGCAGATATAGAGCGCGGTCGCGGCAAGAAAGAAAACTATCGTTTTCTTTGCGGTAAAAACGGGGAAGGCAAAGGTGATGAATGCCGAAAAGTCGCCGAGCGTTCTTGCGGCGGTCCAGATCAGAAACGCCCCGTATAAAAGAGCCAGAAAAATGCCGAGGGGCTTTGCCGAGCAAAAGCCTGCCGTTATGACGTTCTCTTCGCCGTTCCTCCTCGAAACGGCGATCGGCGCCGCGATGATGACAGCCTGGATAAGCAGTGCGACCAGTCCGCCGGCTATGGTCAGAAGCGGTTTTTCGGCGTCTGCTGGTGAATAGGTCATTGTTATGAAAAGCCTGCAAAGCAAAAGCAGTGCGACAAGCTGAAATGGCGAGATTTTTTTCATAGACTAAACCTCCCCGCCGCTCTGCGACGATTTAAAGTCTGTGACAAGCGTCCGGGTCTTCTGGAGCTTTTTATAGCTCGGGCGGATGATAACGTCTTTGATCCCGCGCTTGAAAAAGGGAGATACAGGCGCNNTGTAGGGAATGCCGCTTTCCGAAAGGGCGCAGGCGTTTGCGATGACCGCCGCAGTGACCAGCGAGATGCCGTAAAGCCCGGCAACGCCGCCTGCTATTATCATTACGATACGCAGGACAGATGTCTGCTGATTAAGGCTCGGAATGACGAACGAGGCTGTAGCGGTCAGCCCGATTATGATAAGAATGGGCGCGGAGATAAGTCCGCTGCTTACTGCCGCGTCGCCTATGATAAGACCGCCGACTATCGAAACCGCGCCGCCGACGGCTTTCGGCAGACGTATTCCTGCCTCACGCAGTATCTCATACATCAGCGTGATTATAACAACGTCGAACACCAGCGGATAGGGGGTCGTTTCCTCCGAAATGACAAGGCTGAGCAGAAGCTTGTAGGAAAAGGTTTCCGAATGGAAGGTCGCCAGAGCGACATATACTCCCGGAAGCAGAACAGCCAGAATAAACGACAGGTATTTTATACACCTTATATATGCGGCATAGTAGGGGCGGTAGGCGTAGTCGTCGACGGTGTTGAAGCTCTCTACAAACAGCGATGGAAGGATCAGTGCAAAGGGCGTGCCGTCAATGAGAACACCGACCTTGCCTTCACACAGTTTTGACGCAAATAGGTCGGGCCGGTCGGTCGTCGAAACGTCGTTGAAAATGCTTCTGCTGCTGTTGGAAAGATAAGGCAGGACATAGCCGCTGTTCATGACTGTTTCGAGCTTTATCGACGAGATCCTCCGCCGTATTTTTTCAACAAGCTCCGGCGGACATCTGTCTGCCATATAAGCGATGCAGATGTCGGTCTTGCTTTTTGAGCCTGCCTTAGTCAGCTCAAAGCGCAGGCAGGGGGTCTTCAGCCTTCGGCGAACGAGGGAAACATTTGTGCGGATAACCTCGATAAAGCCGTCCTGACCGCCCATGACGCTCTGCTCGCTGGTGGGTTCGTCGATAGACCGCTTGTCGTAGCCTTGGATACCGTAGACCTGACCGCTTGCTATCCCGTTGACAAGAATAAGCGCAAAGCCCGAAAAAAGCTGAGTTATCGCCTCGCCGTAGGTGTAAACGGTCTTTCGCTCGGCGGAAAGCAGGCTTTGCTTTGTCAGCCAGTCAAAAACGTCCTGCGGGGAGGAATCTTCGGGCAGACAGAGATTTGTCAGAGGCTCGAAGATCAATTCTGACATAGCCTGGGTAGAGGTCATATTCTCGATAGTAACGACAGCGCACTTGTGTGAGCTGACCTCGACCTCCATAATATTCAGATCCATTGTGTTGCCCGTTATCGAGCGAAGATCCAGAAGAGCCTTCTCAAGCTCGGGCGGTATTTTAACGCTTTCGTAGTCCGTGCAGTCGGGAAAGCTGCTTTGCATTTTTGACATAATATCCCCATTCCTTTTCGTTTTTTGGGCAACACCGCATAATTATTATCGAGCGATTGCACCGTCAGATTTTTCGTCAGATTGTATAAATTGAGTGCAGGTAGGCTGCCGCCTGTCAAGCGAAATTTGTGCAAGATGACGGAAAAGATGCAAGCCGGGCGCCGACAAAGCGCGTGGCGCGCTGATTGTGCGGTGTTGCCTTTGCTTTGTCGGTATGTATTATTTGCGCTATTCGCGGAAAAATACCGCATAAAGAGCGAAGTTTTGAAAGGAGAGCCTGAGAAATGCTTGTTGTTTTTCTGCGCGCCGTATTGCTTTATGCCGTGGTAGTTTTTGCGATAAGGCTTATGGGCAAGCGTCAGCTGGGCGAGCTTCAGCCGTCGGAGTTTGTTATAACGATACTGATCTCAAATATTGCGACACTTCCCATTGAGGACACGGGAACGCCCATGCTTCTGGGCATAGTTCCGATACTGACGCTTGTCTGCCTTGACGTCATAATGTCGGCGGCGACTCTGAAATCCCGCAGACTGAGGCGCATGGTATCGGGCAGCCCGAAGATCATAATTTCGGACGGCATTATTGACCAAAAGCTTCTCAAGGAGCTTCGCTACACCGTTGATGATGTTTCCGAGGCGCTTCGTTCGCAGGGGATCTTTGATATCTCCGACGTTCAGTATGCGGTCATAGAAACGACCGGAGCAGTCAGCGCGTTTTTGAAAAATCCCAAGCAGCCGCTGACGTTTGAACAGCCCAAGCCCGCCGAAAATCCGCCGCAGGTGGTTATTGACGACGGCGATATTATAAAGCGCTCGCTGAAATTCCTCGGTCTGGACGAGCAGTGGCTGAGGGGCTGTCTTGCCGCAGAGGGCGCGCGGCGTCACGAGGTTTTCCTGATGACGGCGAAGCCTGACGGGAGCTATAAGCTTATACGGAAGGAGAAGGGACTGTGAAGCGTTTATGGGTATGCTGTGCGATTCTGGCCGTTATGCTCGTTATGGCATCGAGCTGGGTGTATTATTTAAAAAAGAGCAGTGAGCGGTTGAGCCTGATGATCGACGAGGCCGAGCAGCTTGCCGAGCAAAGAAGTCCGAAGGCGGCTGAGGCGATAGGCGAGCTTTGCTCATATTGGGACAGCTTTGCTTCAACGGCGGCTTTTTTTGAAAGCTCTGCGACGCTTATGAGCATCAGCGACTCGGCAGCCAAGCTCGAATATCTCTATGCCAAGGACAACGACGAGTTTTTCTCCGAGTGCGAGGTGATAAGAAGCGGAGCCGACAGGATATTCCGGAGCAATCTGCCCTTTCTGCCAAACCGCTGATACCTGCGTTTGTTATATGCCGACTCTATTGATTTTCTTGTGAAATCGCTGTATACTGTATCTGAAGCCTTGTGCAAATACGACAGCGGGAAGTGTAAAGGAAATGATAGTAAGAGAAGCAGACAGGAGAGATCTGAATGAAATACTTCATCTGTATCTGTATCTTCATGAAGATAGTATTCCTAAAGACAGCGAGCATCTGCGGACAACTTGGGAAAGCATAATCAACGACGCAAACCATCATTTCATTGTTTGCGAAGCTGACGGTGTTATAGTTTCCTCCTGCGTATGTGTGGTTGTTCCGAATTTAACCAGAGCCGTAAGACCGTATGCCTTTATAGAAAACGTGGTAACTCATGCGGACTACCGGAAGAAGGGGTATGCCACAGCCTGCCTGAGCTATGCCAAGAAGATTGCACAGGAGAACAACTGCTACAAGATGATGCTGCTCACCGGCTCAAAGGAAGAGGGCACTTTGAGTTTTTACCGCAAAGCCGGCTATAACAGCTCTGATAAGACAGCGTTTATACAGTGGATTTAGCCGGCAGACCGGCGCGGTTTATATCCTGCAAAGGCAAAAAAGAACCCCGGCGTTTCTAACGTCGGGGTCTTTGCATAAGATGTTTTAATTTGTTACTGAGCAGCCGAGGTGTCCGCGTCGGGGTCGGTGTACTGTGCGTTTACATCGTAGTTGGCGAGCTTATCGTTAAATACTTCAAGCTCGGTGTTGATGGTATTGTTATACTGTTCGCGGAGCTGTGCCCAAGTAAACTGCAAGCCTTCCTCGTCACTCTTACTTACAGAGGAGTAGATGTAGGGGATAATAGCTTCCTTGGAGTCGTTTGTGGCGGCATCGGCATCTGAAAGGAGGGTCGAGATGCCGTAGCCGTAGTCATATATAACGGAAATCTTATCGTTTTGCATAGGCTTATAGGCAAGCGTATACATATCCTCAGTCCAGCTTGGATTATCGACCTGGAACTTTTTCCAGGCGGTTTCAAGATAGCCTGCATCCGTCTGCGCGATCCTACAGCATTCTAGCCAGCATTTCATTGCCGCATCCTTTTCGGAGCCGTTTACCCACATATAAGCGGAAACGTCGAGGTCCATATAATAGGTGTCATTGCCCGGCTGACGCGGGATAAGAACGTTCTTCCAGTTCTGTGTTTCGTCCGGAGAGTTGCCCTTTCCCGAAGAAGCCCACGGACCCATGGAGTAGAAAAGAACTCCGTTTTTAAAAGCGTCGGCAGCCTTGCCGTACCAGGTCGTGTTAACGAGTCCGTCCTTGGAAATATCGTAAAGCCATGCTGCTGCCTTTTCGAGGTTTGCGCTGTCGATATTGTTTATGTATTTGCCGGTTTCGGTATCATATTCTATAATGCAGTCGCCGGTCGTGTGGAAAATGAAGTTGTGGAACCATCCGTTGACTCCTGCACGCGGAACCTCTCCGCTGCCGTCATCGGCTGCTACCCAAGCGCGCATCATTTCCTCCATAGCATCCCAATCCCACTCGTCATTGAGATAAAGCTCATACGGGTCGTCCATACCGAGCTCCTCGATACGGTCGGCGTCATAGGTGAGGAGAGATGTTATGTTGAAAGCGATAGGCGCAACGTAGTGCTTGCCATCTATAGTGAACTGATCTGCCGTATCCTTAACACCTGTCCACAGCTCGTCGTTGAAATCAACGATCTCGTCTACAGGCTGGAACATATTCTGAAGGCAGTTTGCCGGGAATGTCATTTTCTTTTCATACCAGAACATATCAGGCGGGTCGTTTGACATAAGTCTTGCCGCAAGCTTTTCGTATTTGTTCATGGATGTTGTTCTGGAATAGGCGATCGTGCCGCCCTTTTGCTCAAACAGCATCAGCTCCGTGCTTTTTTCACCGCCGTCAGTGGGGTTGAGGTCAAAATACGAGAGCCACTCAAGCTCTGTTTCTTCTCCCTCGGGGATGCCTGATACCGCAGAGTCCTCCTCAACGGAAATGGTAGGCTCACGGGTCGTCAAAGTGGCGTCGCCGCCATCACCGTTTGTTCCCGAGCTGTCGGAATTACCGCAGCCGGCAACGCCCGCGCACATTAAAAGTGCGAGCGTCAGTGCCAATCCTCTTTTCAGCTTAATCATTGAAAATAATTCCTCCTTGTTGATTAGATTCAGATAACCCTACAGTTTATCTTAAACTTATGGTTTAAGAATTAAACTCATAGTTTAAGAATATCATAATTATTTCTCAAAGTCAACAAACGCTTATATTTTTTGTAATCGTAAACAAATTGGCGTCGGAAATTTGTTTTATTTAAACAAAGCACTGACTCGGATATTATCTTGATAATAAAATATTAAACTGATACTGTCCGGCAGCACACAAAAAAATCCCCAAGAAGCGCTGACAATGCGCCGCTTGAGGATTTTTAATAAATTAAACTAATGAAATAATATGAGCTTATTTGTGAGCCTTTTTAGACTTCCTCTGCTGCCAGTGAACCCACAGCGTCGGTGCGATGCAGTTTGAGGAATAAACGCCCGAGAGCATACCGACTATGATCGGGAGCGAGAAGCTCATGATCGAGGTGATTCCGTAGATATAGCATACAACGCATACAACGATCATAGCCATAACGGTGGTGACGGTCGTGTGTATAGAGCGGCCGAGAGTTTCGGTAATACTTGTGTTGACAAGCTCGTCGATAGGTGTTTTTGCGCCGAGGAGCCGTCTGTTCTCGCGTATCCTGTCGTAGATGATTATTGTCGCGTTGATAGAGTAGCCGAGAATGGTCAGCAAAACCGCCATGAAGTTTGAATCTATACTGTATCCGAGGATAACGAACGAGCCGTAGACAAAGAACATATCATGAACCAGCGCGACAACGCACATACAGCCTGCCGAAAGACCGCCGATGTTCTTGAATCTGAAGCCTATATAGATGACCATTATTACCGCCGCGAAAACTACCGCGACAAGGCACTTGAAGAAGAACTCCTTGCCGTTTGATGCGGCAACATCGGTGGAGCTCAAAAGCTCCAGCTTGTTGTCTGCGAAGGTCTCGGTCAGCTTTTCCTTTACGGCAAGCTGCTTTTCAGACGATATGCCCTGCTTTGAAGAGAAGGTCAGCTTGACTGTCTGAGAGCCGTCTGCCATACTTTCTCCGGTGGTAACATTTACTGATTCGCCGATGGTATCCTTGACGGTTTTGGCGACAGCGTTTGTGTCGATGCTGCCCGAATACTCGTATTCAATGATCGTTCCGCCTTCAAATTCAACGGCAACATTGAGCCCTCTGAAGAATGTCAGGCCGATAAACAGTGCGATAAGCAAGGCCGATGCCGCATAAAATTTCTTGCTGTGCGTTGTGACGCTGAGCATTTTCTTCGGCTTGTCGGAGGGAACGCCGTTGTAGAGCGAGTGCTTTCTGAAGCACTTGAATTTTGAAAGTGAGGCAAGCATGAGCCTTGAGCACCAGATTCCGAACACGAAGTTGAGGATAATGCCCACAAGCAATGTGTAGCCGAGAGAGTATATCGTTCCTGCGGCGGAAGCGCCGAATGCGAAGAACAGGGGCTTGAGAAGTGTTCCGAAAACGCTGTCCGTCGGGCCGAACGCGCCCATCAGGATAACCGCGACGAAAACAACGGTGATATTGCTGTCGAACACTGCCGACCAGGCACGCTTGTAGCCCAGCTCTATAGCGCCGCCGAGGGATTTACCTGCGCGAAGCTCTTCCTTGATCCTTTCGGCAGTGATAACGTTGGCGTCAACTCCCATACCGACCGAGAGAATAATGCCTGCGATACCGGGAATGGTAAGCGTAAAGCTTTCGATGTTGTTAAAGAAGCCCGAAACCGCCGCCAGAGATCCTACGACCTGACCTGCCAGCGCAATGCAGGCGACAAAGCCCGGCAGTCTGTAAACGCAGATCATATATACGGCGATACATATGATCGCGATGATTCCGGCATAGACCATAGCCGTTCTGGCGCCTGTGCCGAGCGTCGGTGAAATGGTGCTTGTGCTTGTTGCTTCCATCTTTATGGGGAGCGCTCCGGCGTTGATCTTGTCGGCAAGAGCCTTTGCGCTTTCATATGTGAAGTTGCCCGAGATCATCGCGTTGCCGTCGGTGATGTCGGCACTTACGGTCGCAGTGGAGATGTTCGTTTCATCCATCCATACGGAGATATATCCTCCGTTTGCGTGAAGCTCGGTCGTTGCGTCGGCAAAGACCTTCGTTCCCTCGGCGTTGAGCTTGAGGTTAACGACCCACTTGCCTGTTTCGGTATTCTGAGCAGCCTGAGCCGAATCAACAGCGGTTCCGGTCATGATAAGCTCGCCGTCGGCAGTCTGACCCTTCACGAAGCGAAGCTCTGCCATATCGCCCAGCTCGTTTACTGCCGCCTCGGCGTCAAAGTCGGTCTCTCCCGATGCCCACGGGAATGAAACCATGACCTTGTCCTTTACCGAGTCAACATAGACCTCGCTGTCGGTTATATTCAGGCTGACAAGGCGCTGCTCTATAACGGTCTTGGCAGCATTCAGTTCGTCCTCGGTCGCATCCGCTCCGTCGGCAGGCTCGAAGATGGTGTTAACGCCGCCCTGGATGTCTATGCCCCACCGAATATCGTCAACACCCTTGATATATGTGTTGGTAATGTCGCCGTAGGTATTATGAACGCCGAACAGCGTAAGATACGCAAAAGCGGCGATCAGAACAACAACGATAAAAAAGACAGGTTTTTTTACACGTCGCACTTTTATAAAGCCCCCTAATATTTTTTGCCGAAAAAGCATTCAACATCTATTATAAAGAAAAACGGCGAAAAAGTCAAGAGAAACTTTTGCAAACGGCTCCCGCCCGCTGTCAACATTCTTTCGCGATTGACTTTGACGGTATACAGTGATATAATAAACTTGAGCAAAACTGTCGGAAAACAACGAAAGGGGAGGTTTGCTTTGGCGTATAACGTCGGCGTTTCGACTGCCTGCCTTTATCCTATGCTGACCGAGCAGGCAGCTATGGAGCTTTGCAAGCGGGATATCAAAACGATCGAGATATTCATAAACTCGCCCTGTGAGATGAAAAGGAGATTTGTAAAGCAGCTCAAAGCCATGCTGGATTTCTACGGCGTATCAGTCGCGGCTGTCCACCCGTTCACCTGCGAGCTGGAAACGATGCTGTTTTTTACAAACTAACCCCGCCGCTTCAACGACGGGCTTGACTACTATAAAAAGTTTTTCGAGGTATGCAGTCTTCTGGGTGCGGGTATTTTCGTTCTGCACGGAAACAACAGGCGTAATCTCTGCCCCGAGGAGGCATATTTCGAGAGATTCGCCCGTTTTAACGAGATCTCAGGCGGCTTCGGCGTGACGGTCGCGCATGA
>DLOT01000054.1:0-25189 GCA_002479715.1 Ruminococcus sp. UBA7477
CGTTTTTCACACGGCGATCCCGTGAGCTTGCGATGAACAACCTAAAACGGGTCGGAGCGGCGGATATCGCAAAAAAATGCTACGGTGAGCTTTCGGGCGGACAGCAGCAGAGAGTCCTGCTTGCAAGGGCGTTATGCTCGACCGAACAGCTTCTGATCCTCGACGAGCCTGTCGCTAATCTCGACCCAAAGGCAACCAATGAGCTGTATGAGCTGATAGCGCATCTCAACAAGGATCACGGCGTGACCGTAA
Source organism: Ruminococcus sp. UBA7477 (assembly GCA_002479715.1). Classification (GTDB taxonomy): domain Bacteria; phylum Bacillota; class Clostridia; order Oscillospirales; family Ruminococcaceae; genus UBA7477. The sequence goes on from DLOT01000054.1 coordinate 253, forward strand.
TAATGGTTTCTCACGACATTCGCTGCGCTGCGCTCCAAGCAAGCAAAATCCTGCATCTGGGCAAAACGCTTGTGTTTTTCGGCGAAACAAATGACTACATCAACTCTCCCGAGGGCAGGCAATTCCTCGGACACGGAAAGGAGTTTGAATAAATGGAAACAATAAAACAGCTTCTTTCCCTGACATTTATGCAAAGGGCGCTTATTGTGGGGATATTGGTATCTCTGAGCGCTTCGCTCCTGGGCGTTTCTCTTGTTCTGAAGCGCTACTCCATGATAGGCGACGGTCTTTCTCATGTCGGCTTCTTTGCGCTTTCGGTGGCGGCGGTTATGAATTGGGCACCGCTTTATTTTTCGATACCCGTTGTCGTTGCGGCTGCGTTTTTGCTGCTTCGTCTGTCGGAAAAGGGCAAGATCAAGGGCGATGCGGCAACGGCTGTCATTACCTCCGGCGCTCTGGCGATCGGTGTTATAGTGACTTCGCTCGGAAACGGCCTAACCACAGACGTCAACAACTATATGTTCGGCAGCATTCTGGTTATGAGCAGCTCCGACGTCAGACTGAGCGTGATCCTGTCTGTTGCAGTGCTTATACTTTTTGCAGTATTCTACAACAAACTGTTCGCCGTTACCTTCGATGAGAGCTTTGCGAAAGCCACCGGGATAAGATCCGAGCTTTACAACACTCTTTTGGCCGTTCTGACAGCTCTGACCGTCGTTCTGGGAATGAGAATGATGGGAACTCTGCTCATCTCCGGACTGATAGTCTTTCCGGCGCTGACCTCAATGCGCGTTTTCAAAAGCTTTCGCTCGGTAATAATATGCTCGGCAGCGGTTTCGGTAATCTGCTTTGTTATCGGCATTTTCTCTTCTTATGAGATGTCCACGCCCGCCGGCGCCAGCGTGGTAGTCGCCAATCTTGCGGCATTTGCTTTATTTTCGGTCATCGGGTGTGTCAGTGCCAGAATAAAGAAGTGACCGCCGCATCTTTCCTCTAAGTCGTGAGTCCGCCCGACCCGCCGTCGCGCTGGCTTTCAGCTATGGTATAGCCGTTCTACCTGTTGACAAAAGCGGATCAATAGTGTATAATATTATCAGATTAAAGTGTTTTTGCTTTTTTTAGCTTTAGCGCATGGGTAGCACTATATAGAGATCCATAAAGACGGCTTAAGCTCCTACGGATTTTCGCAGGGGCTTTTCTGATATCTGCGCTTGTAACAGGTTTCTTTCATCACAAATTAGTTCCGTGTCTAAATTTGTCGAAAACTTTTTTCCGATATTATGATATTTAGTATTGATTTTTGCGGAAGATTATGGTAATATATGGAAGGAGTCAAAAATATAAAAAACAAACGGAGGAAACAGCAATGAACAGTAAAGTTAAAATTCTGATCGGCGAAGAAAACACGGAAACGGGAGCGGTCTGCGCGGCAAAGCTGCGGAGTCAGGGCTTTTATGTCATATCCCGCGTAAGCGACGGTAACATCATCTACGAAGCAATCAAGGATGAAGCGCCAGATGTTGCGATAATAGACTCATCAATGCCTCATCTTGACGCTCTGGAGCTGATAAAGAAAATCAACCACTCCAACTACAAAAAGCCTATTTTTATCGTTACAAGCTCATATGCGAACACATTTATCGAGCGCTCCGTGCTTCAGGCGGGTGCCGCGCTGTATATGCTCAAGCCTTTCGACTTTGACATTTTAGGCGACAGAATACGCGGCCTTCTCGGAACGAGCGGAGATGACAATACTGCCGTTCCCGGAAAAACCTACAGTCTTGAAATAATCGTGACCGATATCATTCACAAGATCGGCGTTCCTGCGCATATCAAGGGCTATCACTATCTGCGGGAAGCTATCATGCAGTGCGTCCGCGACACCGAGATGCTCGAAAGCATCACCAAGGTCCTTTATCCGACCGTAGCTAAGCGCTTCAACACGACCTCGTCGAGAGTCGAAAGAGCTATCCGCCACGCTATTGAGATTGCGTGGGACAGAGGGGATATCAATACGCTCAATACTTATTTCGGCTACACTATAAATGTCGGAAAGGGCAAGCCTACTAACAGCGAGTTCATCGCGCTCATCACCGATAAGATCAGGCTTAATTACCGCGCCGAGCAACTGGCGCTGTGATGTGGAGCAGATCTCATTATCTCAGTATGTCAAATACCCTACCCCGCCAAGTGGCGGGGCTTTCTGTTTTGATTTGCGTTTTGTGCTGTCCGGTAATTCCGACCGTCCGTAAGGGAAGGCTTTATAAAAAATTTTGCTGATTTTCACCGTTTTGTCATAATGTTATGATAAAATTCAAAATATAATCATACGGTTTGCAAAGGAGGCCGTTTTTATGGCAAAAATATTGATCGCCGACGACGAGGATAAGATCCGCGAGGTCGTAAGAGAATATGCGGAGTTCGAGGGCTTTGAGGTCGTTGAGGCCAAGGACGGCATGGAGGCCGTCGAAAAAGCGCAAAGCAATACATTCGACGCTATCGTACTCGATATTATGATGCCCCGCCTTGACGGCTTTTCTGCCTGCAAAAAAATAAAGGAAGTCAGCGATGCCCCCGTAATAATGCTTTCTGCACGCGGCGAGGAATATGACAAGCTCTTCGGCTTCGAGCTGGGCATCGACGACTATGTTGTAAAACCGTTTTCTCCGAAGGAGCTTATGGCACGGATACGCGTTGCTCTCAAGCGCGGACAGAAAAGCCAGAATCGCTCCGACATTTTCCGATATGAAGGTCTTGTCATCAATGTCACCGCCAGAGAGGTGGTTATTGACGGTGTAAAAGCGCAGATGACGCCAAAGGAATACGATCTGCTGTTCTATCTAGTAAGAAACATAAACATCGCGCTTTCGCGGGAGAAGCTTCTCGAGGAGGTCTGGGGCTATGATTTCTACGGCGACGACCGAACGGTCGATACACATATCAAAATGCTGAGAAACAGCCTGGGAAAATACCGAAATCTAATTGTGACGCTCAGAGGAATGGGGTACAAATTTGAAAAAGGCAACTGAAAGGCGCAAACCTAAAAGTCTGAGGACTAATATATGGCTCAGCTTTATGTTGTTCACGATCATAATCCTTGTTCTGCTGTGGCTCTTTCAGTATGTCTTTCTGATCGGCTACTACGGGGAAATGAAGTCACGCGATCTTCAGGAAACGGCTGAGCAGATAGCCTCGGAGCTTGACTCACGCCAGCTCAGCGAGGATATTAAAAACGTTGCGTTCATAAATTCCTTTTGTATAGTCATAACCGACGACCAGTGTAATTTTCTCCTCGGAGAAAATGCTATCGGAAGCTTTTCTGTTTTGCAAAACGACATAGTTAAAAACTACAGCCGCTACATCTACTCTCTGAAGTCAAAGCTCGACGAGTCTGACAGCGACGCTGTTGCAGTAAAAATAAAGGACGAAGGGAAATCATCGCCCAAAAAGCTCATCTATATCACATCAGCAAAGAATGCGGACGGTCAAAAACAATACATTTTTATTGAAAGCCCGGTCGAGCCCATAGACTCAACGGCAGCTATCATAAAAGAACAGCTCATCTATATAACAGTCATTCTTTTTGAGCTTGCGTTCATCATAACTATGTTCATATCAAAAAGGATATCAAAGCCTCTGACAGCTCTTACAAAAACAGCCGAGAGCTTTGCGGCGGGCGACTACACAGTTAAGTTCGATCAGTCCGGATACCGCGAGATCGAGCAGCTTTCGTCCATTCTGAATGACGCCGAAACGGAGATCTCCAAGGTTTCTGAGCTGCGGCGTGATCTGATAGCAAACGTTTCTCACGACCTGCGCACTCCCCTGACCATTATCAAATCTTACGCTGAAATGATCCGCGACCTCTCCGGCGACAACCCGCAAAAGCGTTCTCAGCATATTCAGGTCATCATTGATGAATCAGACAGACTGACCGCTCTTGTCAACAGCATCATGGAGCTTTCCAAGCTTGAAAGCTCTGCACGGCCGCTGAATATCACTGCCTTGTCGATCAACGATAAGCTGGGTGAGATAATGGAAAGGTACAAAGTCCTGAACGAACGCGACGGCTACAATATCCATCTCATCACCGAAAGCGACGTAAAATGCCTTGCCGACGAAGCTCTTATAGAACAGGCTCTTTACAATCTCATCAATAACGCCGTTAACTATTGCGGTGAGGACAAGGAGGTCGTCATCCGTCAGATCAACAAGCCCGGATGCGCGCGAATTGAGATCGAAGATCACGGAGCAGGCATTCCCGGGGATCAGCTTGAGCATATCTTCGACCGTTATTACCGCTCGCCGAGAGCCCGCCGGGATGTGGTTGGGACCGGTCTCGGGCTGTCGATAGTCAAGGAGATCTTCAAGCAGCACGGATTTCCCTTCGGCGTCAGCAGCACCTTGGGGTCAGGCTCGGTCTTCTGGGTAGAGATCAAGGCAGCTTAAAGCTGCACCAGCGTACCGCTGGATCAACAGCCGCCTTGCCGAATATAGGCTAGTGAGAAAGATAGTGTGACGGCGGGTCGGCACACTTGACTTAGCGAAAAAATTAAATCAAAAGTTTTCGATCCAGCCTTTTACAAAAGGCTGGTGGGGTGTGGGGTGTGGGGTGCGGGTGTCCGGTGGACACCTCTGCGAAGCAGAAGCACCGACCGAGCCGACAGGCGAGAAAAAGCTCCACAGATTGCCTTGCAAGCGCTCCGCAAATGGGTGTAGAGTGAACGCCCTGCAAGAGGGGGCGCTTCTTTACAAATTCATAGTTCTTCTACAGGCTGAGGCAGTTGAAATCTGCCTTTGTTTCATCTTAACGAAAGGAGCTGCGAAAATGCTTGCGGTAAACGAACGTCTTCCCTATCTGCGCGACAAGACCTCAAAGCTGACGGTCAAGCCGGGATGCTACATCATGAAAAACGAAGCCGGAAAGATAATATACATCGGCAAGGCTAAAAATCTGCACAACCGCGTGTCGAGCTATTTTCGCCGTGACGCCGATCATCTGCCGAAGGTCGCAAAGATGGTCTCCAATGTTTTTGACTACGACTTTATCGTTACCGACTCGGAGTTTGAGGCGCTGGTTCTTGAATGCTCGCTGATAAAGCAATATAAGCCGAAATACAATATCCTTCTGAAAGACGACAAGGGCTACAGCTATATCAAAATAACCTCAGGCGAGTTTCCAAGGCTTCAGTGCGCCTTGCAGAAGCAGGATGACGACGCCGAATATATCGGACCGTTCACAAGCTCGTTTACAGTCAATCAGGCGGTCACAGAAGCAAACAGGGTTTTCAGGCTGCCCTCCTGCGGCAAATGCTTTCCTCAGGATTTCCGCAAGGAGCGCCCCTGCCTGAACTTCCACATAAACCGCTGTATGGGTGTTTGCCGCGGAAAAATGAGCGCCGATGAATACCGTGATATCATCAGGCAGGCGGTCGATTTCATCAGAAACGGCTCGGAGGCCTCCGTAAAGCGAATGACAGAAGAAATGAACGCGGCGGCGGAAAATCTGGAGTTTGAAAGAGCGGCGGTCCTGCGCGACAGGATCAATGCGATCGGCAAGGCAGCCGAAAGCCAGAAGATCATCGACGAGGACAGGCGGGACTGCGATGTTATTGCGGCTGCCCATATGGGCGGCGACGCTTGTATAAGCGTTCTGATGTTTCGCGGAGGAAGGCTTTTCGACAAGGCTAGCTTCTTTTTCAAAGAGCAGGACAACACCGCGTCTTTGCGCGAGGAGTTCATAATGCAATACTACTCATCCAAGGATTACATTCCCAAATACGTTTATGTTGATACCGATCTGGAGGACGGCGATAATCTGGAGCAATATCTGCGGCTTCAGAGCGGCCATGCCGTTGCGCTCAGCTGCCCTAAGCGCGGAGAAACCGTAAAGCTGTGCGAGCTTTCAAAGAGCAATGCCTCGGAGTATCTGTCGATACAGGTCGGAAGGACCGGACGCGAGATCGTCGCGCTCAACGAGCTTGCCAAAGCTCTGGGACTTTCAAAGCCGCCCTGCTTGATCGAATGCTATGACATCTCCAATCTGGGCGAAACGAATATCGTTGCGGGGATGGTCGTTTATGAAAACGGCAGGCCGAACAAGAAGCTTTACCGTAAATTCGCTGTCAAGAGNNAGAGCGTCGGTCAGCAAAACGACTACGCCTGTATGGAAGAGGTCGTGACAAGGCGCTTTACCGAATACCTTGAGGGCAACGAAAGCTTTTCGTTCAAGCCCGACCTTATTTTTCTCGACGGAGGCACAGGTCATGTCAACACCATTGCCCCCGTCTTGCAAAAGCTCGGTCTTAACGATATCCCTCTTTACGGACTTGTCAAGGACAGCAGGCACAGGACGCGCGCGATCGCAACGGGAGGCGGCGAGCTCTCTCTCTCAACCCACAGTGCGGCGTTTTCACTGATAACCGCGATACAGGACGAGGTCCACCGCTATGCTATTACCTTTCAGCGGCAAAAGCGTGCCAAAACGGCTTACAGCCTTGAGCTGACAAAGGTCAGGGGTATAGGCAAGGCAAAGGCGGCACTGCTTCTGAAAAAATACAAAACAAAGGCCGCGCTTAAAGCCGCGACAGAAGCCGAGCTTGCCGAGACCGCAAAGATAGGCAAAGAAACGGCAAGAATACTCAAAGAAACTATTGACGAAATGTGATATCACATAAGGAGTTGTTTTTATGACCGAACAACAGGTTTACGAATATCTTGACAGCTACGGCAAATCGGGCAGACCGGTCGAAAATCTGAAGCGCGCCAGAGCTTTGCTTAAAGCGCTGGGTGATCCGCAGGACAGCCTGAGATTCATACACGTTGCCGGCACGAACGGCAAAGGCTCGATCTGCGAAATGCTGACCGAGATCCTTTGCGCGCAGGGCTACCGCGTGGGAACCTTCACCTCGCCCTATATACTCGAATATTCCGACAGGATACGGGTCAACAAAAAAAACATAGCCCCCCACTATCTTATCAGACACGCGGAAACGGTAAAAAAGGCTGCGGAAAAAACGCCCTACGGCAGCGACTATTCGCAGTTTGAAATAACAATGTGCATTGCGCTTTTGCATTTTGCGGAGCGCGGCTGCGACGTTGTTGTTCTTGAAACGGGTATCGGCGGACTTAACGACTGCACCAATGTTATTGCCTCGCCGCTCATTTCGATCATCGGCTCGGTGTCCTATGACCACACGGCGGTGCTGGGAGATACGCTGGAGCAGATATCCGCACAGAAGGCAGGGATCATAAAAGAAGGCCGCCCCGCAGTTCTGTCCTACGGAAATGAAGAATGCGTTGAACAGATCTTTCGGCGCACGGCAATTTGCAGACACAGTGACCTGACGATCCCCCTGCGCTCCAGAGTGAATATCCTGTCAGACACCCTCAGCGGCTGCGAGTTTACATATAAAGGCAGACGTTATAAAACTGCCATGTGCGGCGCTCATCAGGTACAAAACGCCGTTTCTGTCATCGAAGCGCTGGCGGCAATAAGTTGCTCCCTCCCCGTCAGCGTCGAAAACATAGCTCTGGGTATTTCACGGGCAAGCATCCACGCGCGCACGGAGATCATATCTCAAAATCCTCTCATCATATTGGACGGAGGCCACAACCCCGACGGTTTTTCCGCCCTGAGCGAGGTTTTGAAAGGCAAAACAAAAGCGCCCAGAGCGGCGCTTGTCGGTATGCTGAAAGGAAAAAACGCAGTAGAATCGCTTAGCAAGATCATTCCGCTTTGCGATCTGTTTCTTACGGTAGACAGCTTTCACAAAGGCGCTATCGACTCCCACCTTCTGGCTGAGGAGATCAAAAGCCGCGGCGGAAACGCCATAGCTGTCGGCAACGTGTCGGAAGGCTTTGACCGCCTGATGGCATTAAAGGACAAATTTGAAACAGGCGTCATCTGCGGCTCTCTTTACCTTGCGTCGGAAGTCTACAACAGCTTGCCCCTCAAATGAAGCAAAAGCTTCTTTTCACGTCTTGAAACCTGGACCTGAGTCATTCCAAGCTCGGACGCGGTCTGCGTCTGGGTTTGGTTTTTTTCATATCTCAGATACAAAAGCCGTCTGTCCTTTTCATCAAGCTCCGAGACCGCCTGCCTGAGCGCAAGAGAGGTAACTATTTTTTCATCCGGCGCAGGAACGGGTATGTCGATCTCGCCGCCCTCCTCCGAAGCGCAATCAGCACAGGCCGTCAGGCTGACCGGAGGCAATGAAACATTGAGCGCCTCAACGACCTTTTCGCTCTCGGCACCGGAAAGCTCGCAAAGCTCTGCTATCGTCGGCTCACGGCCGCTTGCCTTTGCAAACTGCTCGCGAAGCCGGGAAAGCCTGAGAGAAAGCTCTTTAAGGCTGCGGCTGACCTTAACGCTGCCGCCGTCGCGGAAGAGCCGCTTGATCTCGCCCATTATAACAGGCACGGCATATGTGGAGAATTTGTAGCCGAGTGAGGCATCAAAAGCGTTTATCGCTTTCATCAGCCCGATGCACCCCGCGCCGCACAAATCCTCGTATTCAATACTTCTTCCCCTGAACCTATTGGCGCACAGATGCACCAGACCCATATTCTCGCTTGCAAGCCTTTGTTTTTCTTCGGTGGTCATTGTTTGTTAAGCCTTTCTTGCTGTCAGCCTTTTCCGCATAGTGACCGTCGTACCGCTTCCTCTGCGGCTTCTCACAGATAAAGAGTCCATAAAGCTTTCCATGATCGTAAAGCCGAGACCCGCTCTGTCCTCTTCGGGGGCAGAAGTGAAAAGCGGCTGCATCGCGGCGTCAATGTCCTCTATACCGCAGCCCTTGTCAGATATTCTTATGTATATCTCGTCGCCCTCGCATATTCTGGCAACGAGTGTGACCTTCCCGACCGTGTCGCGGTAGCCGTGGACAATACAGTTTGTAACCGCCTCGGAAACCGCCGTTTTTATATCTGCAAGCTCGTCCACCCGAGGATTGAGCTGAGAAACAAAGCCGCTCACCGCCAGCCGCGCAAAGCTTTCATTCTGCGATAGACTCGGAAAGGTCACCTTTATTTCATTTAACGTCCTGTCGGATCTTTTCATCGTTTTCTTCTCCTTTCGCTTGCTGTGAAAAAAGCCTTGCCCTGATATCGCCGTCAACGAATCGGGCAAGCTTGCTCATGCCGGATACCTGCATTACCTTGCGTATCGAACCGCGGCAATTCGCGATATAAAGCGTACCGCCGTATTCGTGCAGAAGCCTGTAGCGTCCCATAACAAGCCCGACGCCCGAGCTGTCCATAAAGGTCACTTTGGAAAAATCAAGATAAAGCTCGCAGGGACATTTTGCATCGACGGCGCAGTCTATAGTCATTCTCGCGCCTGCGGCACTGTGGTGATCCAACTCGCCGCTTAGCAGTGCAAGCATCAGACCGCCGTTTGAAACGATTTCTACGTTCATGTGTTTAATCCTTCCTTTCGCTTTTATGTTCGCTATTATGCTTGTCCGCTTATAATAATATCAACATCGGCAAAAATAATTTGTCAAAGGCTGTCGCGGAGGAAAAATTCACACAAAAAAGCCCCCGGCGGTTTCGCCGAGAGCATTTGTAGGCAGCCTTTTCTCTATTCCTCGATCTGCTTGCTCAAAAACATTGCAGTCGCCTGAGCTAATGTGTGCTGCGCGTCGGTGGCACGGGTGTTTTCCTCGCCGGAAACATAGGCAACCGCTCCGGTAACATCTCCCGAGGCAACGATCGGGAAGACCGCAAGTGCTTTCTTGTCTATCCCTTCGATCACCTTTATCGGAGAGGCGCTTTCGTCATTGGCGACATAACCGCGCCTGCTCTCCATTATCTCTTCAAGAGCCGGTGTGACCCGTCTTTCGCTGTATTCGCGCTTGGCTACTCCTNNGCCACTACATGATCGCGGTCAAAAATAACTGCGGGAGCGCCTCCGAGCTTATACATGACCTCAGCCGCCTGCGCTGCATTCTCCGACATTTCGTTTATAGGCGAATATTTGCGGAAAATGACCTCCCCGTCGTTGCTGGTGTAGATCTCAAGCGGAGCGCCGTCCTTTATTCTCATTGTGCGGCGTATTTCTTTTGGGATCACCACTCTTCCCAAGTCGTCTATTCTTCTGACTATGCCTGTTGCTTTCACTTAAATCACCTTTCATATTAGTTTAGTTAAAAGCTTTTTTGCCAAAGCAGTTTGTACCTCTCGGCTCAAGCTTCTCAATGCGAAAATATTGTTTGCAAAAGAGAAAAAATTATACACGTCATGCTGACTTAAAAGACCAAAAGTCGCTTCGGAAAAACAAGGATATTAAGGCAAATCAAAGAAACGGTGTCGCTTTTGTTGACAATAGACGTTATTTCGTGATATAATTTTCGTTAACAACGCCGCACAAACCATATGCGGATCATAAATAAAGATATCGGCGATCATAGTGCTGACATAAAAATCGCCGAGCGCATTTTTTGCATACATAATACGGAGGATGAAAATGGGACTTAAGAAAATGCTTCGCTTTTCTAAACTGCTGTGCTTTTTTGCGGCGGCTGCAACTCTCGCGGCTGCGCCGTTTACGCTCTGGCAGGCAACAGAAGCAAGCGCCGAAAATATCACCGTTAAAAGCATATATGACGGCGGTATATATACGATAGACCAGAGGTTTGACGGATACACCGTCAAAAACGGCATCGACGTTTCAAAATGGCAGGGCGATATAAACTGGAAAGGTCTGAAAAACAGCGGGACCGAGTTTGCTTTTATCAGACTCGGCTACAGAAGCAATTCGCCGTCGGGCGGAATTTATCTCGATGACTATTTTGAACAGAATATCAAGGCTGCAAACGCAGCCGGTCTGCCTGTGGGCGTTTATTTCTACTCTCAGGCGGTAACCGAAGCCGAGGCCCGCAGTGAAGCTAAATACTGCATTGAGAAGCTGAAGGGCTACAAAATAGATATGCCGATAATCATGGATTTTGAATACGCATGGGTCAACGGCGGTCTTGGCGGACGGCTCTATGACGCAAAGCTTTCGCCTGCTCAATCTACAAAGGTAATAAACGCTTTTCTGGACACTGTTTCGGCAGCAGGCTACGACTCAATGCTCTATGCAAACAAAAGCACCCTCAGCGACTGCATAAACACTGACGGTCTGTCCGAAAACTCCCGTGTATGGCTTGCTCACTACACTAGCCGGACCAACTATGCAGGCGACTATGAGTTTTGGCAATACAGCGACGACGGCGTAAGCGAATATGTTTCAAGCGACTCATTGGACTGCAACTTCTGGTTCGTTCCAAATTCCGCCGTATCGGTGACATTTTCGGAAAGCAGCGCTTCACTCAAGACCGGAGCTTCTTACACACCGACAGTTACGGTAACTCCCGGCAACTCAAGCGACAAGGTGTCGCTGACCTCATCAGACCCTGACGTTGCAACAGTAATAAACGGCTCGGTTTTCGGTATCTCAAAAGGCACAGCTAAGATCACCGCAAAAACCACAAGTGGGGCTTCGGCTGAGATGACGGTCACCGTTTCGGAAAATATATCAGGCTATACAGCCTCGGCGACCGGCAGCTATACTTACACAGGAAAAGCTATAACCCCTGATATCACTCTTTCAAAGCAGCGGATCACTTCGGGAACACTTACGGACAGCGCTGCCGTTTACAGTCTGCCATCGGCATCGTCCGAAAAAGTGGCTGACGCACAAAAAGGCGCAAAGCTTTCGGTAAAGTCCGATACGATCAACGGCTACTGCTATGCAGCTCTGGAGGACGGCACCAACGGATTTGTTTCTGCCTCGCTCATAAGCGGAGAAACCGAAAGCATAACTCTGAAAGCAGGAACGGATTATGTTATCGAGTATTCGGGAAACATAAACGTCGGAACGGCGACAGCTGCTGCGGTGCCCCTGACGGATACTCTCTGGGGAAGCAATAAGGTATCCTTTGAGATAACCGCCGCCCCGCTTGAAAGCTGTACAATAAAAGATATCCCGGAGCAGACCTACACAGGCGCGGAGCTTATGCCCGACGTTGAGATACTCTATAACGGCTCGGCACTTGTTAACGGCGTAGACTATGATCTCAGCTTTTCGGATAACATAAGCGTCGGAGAAGCCAATGTAACAATAACAGCCAAGGGTAATTTCAGCGGAAGCGCATCTATGGGCTTTGCGATAGTTCCCCGCTCATATCTCTATGTCGCAACCTCTGCAACTGCCAGAGCGGAGGGCAGCGAGGAGATCATTGACCTGACTGTTTCGGACGGAGCTGTTGACACCGGCATTTTAAATGACGGCGTTTACGAGATTGCTCTGCGTGCCGACGGCTGTGTTACCAAGAAGCTTATCGTCACTGTGCTCGGCGGACTTCCCGATCAGCCGATAGATATTAATCTGTATCTCATCAGCGACGTTAACAACGATGAGAAAATAAATGCCAAGGACTACGCTCTTCTTCAGCGCTATCTGAACGGCTGGGATGTCGAGTTCAAACCGGAATAAGAAAGGGATAAAACTATGAGGATAATAAAGCGCTTTAAAACGATCATTTCTCTTTTTACGGCGGCAGTCATGCTGTCGGCAGCAGGAGTCTGCCAAGGCGCCCTTGCAGCCGAAACGCCTGCCTTCTCGGCTTCCGGCGCTTCAGGTGAGCCGGGAGATGAGGTGACCGTTGATATCAACATTTCAAATAACCCGGGCGTTGTCACGTTCCGCCTTAACGTCAGCTATGACACATCTGCTCTGACGCTGACGGGCGCCAAGGCGAAAAGCTTTTCATCGGCAACATTCGGCCCCTTGCAGTCGCCGCTGAGCATTCTGTGGAACGAATCCGCCAGCCCGAACAATACGGCAAACGGCACGGTTGCCAGCCTTACTTTCAAAATAAACAAGGGCACAGCTCCGGGCAAATACTCAGTCAACGTTTCCTGCGAGGAAGCCTATAACTTTGATCTGGACGATGTTTCATTTTCATCATCGGGTGGGAGCGTAAACGTTAAGGAGCCGACGGTAGATGTTGAGGGGGTTGCTCTGGATAAAAACAGTATGAGCCTTAAAATCGGCGAAAGCGGCGTTCTTAACGCAAGCGTGACGCCGTCGAATGCGACCGACAGCTCGGTGATCTGGAAAAGCAGCAACACGAAGATAGCAACGGTCGATAAAAACGGAAAGGTCACAGCTGTCGCCGCGGGAACGGCAAACATAACAGCAACATCTTCCGACGGCGGATTCAGCGACTTGTGCAAGGTCGCGGTAAGCTGTCCCCATAAAAATACCAAGACCTATCCCGAAAACAAACCGACTTGCGAAGCTGAGGGAAACGGAGAATACACTATCTGCAACGACTGCGGAGAGGTCATAAAGGGCAGCAGCGAAAAGCTCCCTCTTGCCGATCACAGCTACGGAAAGCTGATTTTGGAGGTTCCTGCGACATACTATAAAGAGGGCACAAAGGCGCACTACAAATGCTCGGTCTGCGGAAAGCTTTTCGACAAAAACAGAAAGCCTGTTAAAGCCGCCGGGCTTGTTATACCAAAGCTCACCCAGGACTACAAGGTCATGCATGACGACACCCACCACTGGCTCGAATCACAGATCGGCACTGTCAAGGACAAGGAAAAGCACAATCTGAAATGGGTCACAGACACACCGGCAACTGAAGATGAGGCCGGAGTTATGCATCAGGAGTGCAAGGAATGCGGCTACATAACATCTCAGGACACGGAGATCCCCAAGCTTGAGCATCTCCATGAAATGGAGCTTACCGAAGCCAAGCAGCCTACCTGCTGTGAGGAGGGAAACATCGAATACTACACCTGCTCGGTGTGCGGCAAGCTTTTCTCAGATGTGGACGGTCTTAACCCGCTTGAGGACACGGTAATTCCCGCCGACGAGAGCCTTCACTTTGGCGGCGAAGCGAACTGCTCACAGAAAGCGGTATGCGAGATATGCGGCAAGGAATACGGTGAGCTTGACCCCGACAAGCATCAGGGCGAAACCGAGATAAAAAATGCCAAGGAAGCGACCGAAACCGAGGAAGGCTACACAGGCGACACGGTTTGCAAGGGCTGCGGAGAGATCCTGACAAAGGGAGAGGTAATTCCGGCGGCAATCCCGACTGACGAAAGCGCAGCCGAGCCTGCCGAGCCTGAGGTCAGCTCAGCTCCGGACGACACCGACAAACCTCCGATCGCACATTTTATTGGCGGCGGGATCTTCATTCTTGCGGCGTTAGCGGCAGGCGGTATCGTGATATTCAAAAAGCTCAGAAAATAAACTAAGGTTTTCCCTCATTTCGGGGGAAAACCTTTTTTGATATAATTCAAAAAACGCGGTCGCTGTCAGCCTAACCCAGCCTCAGCATCTCATCAATGCAGCGGCGGGCGGCGCTGATCTGCGTATCGGTCATCAGTATCTCATTCGGAGAGCTTCCTTCGCCGATCGTTTTGAGCAGATCCAGCACTCCGCCGAGAGTTGTTATCTTCATATCCTCACAGATAAGCTTTTTGGACAGCGGATAAAACCGCTTATCCGGACATCTGATTTGCAGATGCTCCACTATTGCGTTTTCAGTGCCTATGATAAACTCGCCTGCTTTGCTGTTCTCGGCAAATTCCATTATACCGGCGGTAGATCCGGCATAATCCGCAAGCTCTGTCACCTCCGGCTTACACTCGGGATGAACAAGCAGCAAAGCATTCGGGTGAAGCTCCTTTGCCTTGCGAACGTCGTCAGCCGTTGCCCTGTTATGAACTGGGCATCCGCCGTTGAAAAGCCTTATATCCTTATCGATACAACTTTTCGCAACAAAGCTTCCTAGATTGCAGTCGGGAATAAACAATATTTTTTTATCGGGCAGCTCCCTGACAATTTTCACAGCCGACGACGATGTGACACACACATCGCAAAGCTCTTTAAGCTCGGCAGTAGTGTTTATGTATGCAACGACCTTTCTGTCCGGCTCGGCACGCTTCATTTCGGCAAGCTCGGCGGCGGTCATCTGCTCGGCCATAGGGCAGCCCGCGCACGGATCGGAAATATATACTCTTTTCTGCGGAGACAAAAGCTTGACCGTTTCAGCCATAAACCTTACACCGCACATAAGAAGGTTTTTATTCCTTACCCCGACAGCCTTTTTGCTCAGTGCAAACGAATCACCCACAAAATCGGCGACCTCGGTAATGTCGGGCGTCTGATAGCTGTGCGCGAGAATACATACATCCTTCTCCGCCTTCAGCCGCATTATCTCATCCTGAATATCTCTCATCATATTAAACCACCTTACAGCTCCAGCATACGCATTGTCTTAGCGTCATAAACGACGTCCTGTGCGTTCATATCTTCTTCGATCTGCCAGACCTTGCTTGCCGAGAAAACAGACGATACCGGGAACGGCTGACTGTTGAGATACCCCAGCACAACCTCGGCAGGCTGTCGGCCTGTCTGATTGCAAAGCTTAATGACATTTGCAAGGCGGGCAAGATTGGCAGTGCTGACGAACCGACCTTCTATTATGTCCTTGACGCTCTCGCCCTTGGCAAGCTTTGAGAAAAAGCCCTTTGCCTGCGGCGAAAACGCCATAACGGGGAATTTGTTTTTCGCATACCATGTATGCTCCCGCATATCCATGGAAACAAGCGTGTCATCGCCGAGCATATCACTGCTGAGGTGGGCAAGGCTGTAGTTTATCTGGCTTATCCTGAGCGGCTCCAGCCCGTTATCTTCGGCAAAACGGTTGGCCTTTTCAATTCTGGCGGTCTTCCAGTTTGAAACGCCGATAAACCTCGTTTTCCCCGACTTCACCAAGCTGTCCAGAACAGGCATTATCTCATCGACCGGGATGCTTTCGTCATCGCGGTGAAGCAAAAACAGATCCACATATTCAAGACCCATGACCCTAAGGCTCCGGTCAATGTCATATTCAATGTCTTTTTTTGATAACCGCGAAACGTGCAGATCGGAGTGGTCGGGGTGACCGCCCTTAGTAACGATTATCATTTTGCTGCGGTTGCCGCGGGCTTTGAGCCATCTTCCTATAACGCCCTCCGAAGAGTCCTCCCCGCCCTCAAGCCATGAACAATAGGTCCTGGCTGTGTCCAGACAGGTTCCCCCGCAGGACTCGTAGGCGTCAAGGAGCTTGAAATATTCAGAATCGCAGTCGTGGCGCTCAAATGCCGCCGTTCCGTATGTGAGAAACGGGATATCAATGCTTCCGCTGGCGTTTGAAAGAGTAAATGTTTTCAAAAAGTTCACCTCATATATATCAACTGAATAATATCATAACACATTTTCTCCGAAATTTCTACTGTTTTTGCAAATTTTTTATTTTCACCGAAAAAAGCTCCTGTCCCCCTTGACAAAAGGAGAAAAATCGGTTATAATTCATAAGTGTAAAGGTTTTCGACTTTACAGGAGTGAGAGGAGCGTGCGCAAAATGGCTAAAGATCTTGCATTTTCCGAGCTTTTGCGAGTCTACGGCGATATGCTGACCGAAAAGCAGCGCGACGTTCTCGGGCTTTATTACAACGAAGATCTGTCGTTGGCGGAGATTGCCGAAAACGAAGGGGTTTCGCGTCAGGGCGTTCACGATTCGATCAAACGCGGTGAAGAGATCTTAAACGAATACGAAAACAAGCTCGGGCTTTACAGCAAGCAAAAGGCATACGAAAAAGCCGCCGGCGAGATATTGGCTCAGGCGAAGGAGCTTCGCAAGGCGCTTGCATCGCCCAGCTTTTCGGGGATCGTGCGGCAAAAGGCCGACGCGCTTATTTCCTGCATTGAAAATAGTATGAACATATTTGACTGATAAACTTAGGAGGTTGCTATGGCTTTTGAGGGACTTTCGGAAAAGCTCGGCGGAGTTTTCAAAAGGCTCAAGTCAAGAGGTCATCTGACCGAGAACGACGTTAAAGAGGCTATGCGCGAGGTCAAGCTTGCACTGATAGAGGCCGACGTCAACTATAAGGTTGCAAAGGACTTCGTGAAAAGCGTTACCGAGCGGGCCGTCGGTGAGGATGTTTTAAAGAGCCTTACCCCTGCTCAGCAGGTCATCAAGATCGTTAACGAGGAGCTTATAACACTAATGGGCTCCGGCGATCCCAAGATAAATATCCCGAGCAAGGGTCCGTGTATCATTATGATGGTCGGACTGCAAGGCTCAGGTAAAACAACACACGCGGCAAAGCTTGCTAAGCACTTCAGGGATCAGGGAAAACGTCCGCTGCTTGTTGGGTGTGACGTTTACAGACCGGCTGCTATCGAGCAGCTGAAGATCGTCGGCGAGAAGGCAAACGTTCCCGTTTTTGAAATGGGGCAGATCGACCCGAGAGAGATCACCAAAAAGGCTTTGTCGAATGCCAGGGATTATGGCTACGATTTTGTTATCATAGACACCGCAGGCCGTCTGCATATAGACGAAGAGCTTATGCAGGAGCTTATCGACATAAAGGAGATCGCTCATCCGAACGAGATCATGCTGGTCGTTGACGCAATGACAGGTCAGGACGCGGTAAATGTAGCTTCGGCATTTGACGAAGCGCTCGGTATAGACGGTGTTTTGATCTCCAAGCTGGACTCCGATACCAGAGGCGGCGCAGCGCTGTCCGTTCTTTCGGTAACAGGAAAGCCGATCAAGTTTGTCGGTATGGGCGAAAAGCTCGACGAGTTTGAAGTCTTTCACCCGGATAGAATGGCGTCGAGAATACTCGGCATGGGAGATGTTCTCACACTTATTGAAAGGGCTCAGCAAACGATAGACGAGGACGAAGCCAAGAAGCTTGCCGACAAAATGCAGGACGAGGGCTTCGACCTTGAGGATCTTCTTGCTCAGATGAAGCAGATAAACAAGCTCGGCTCAATGCGTTCGATACTCAATATGCTGCCCGGCACCGGCAAGCTGACCGATGAGGACGCCGAGGCGGGAGAAAAGGCTCTTAAAAAGACCGAAGCTATGATCTGCTCGATGACAAAGGCAGAAAGGAAAAAGCCTTCGATCATAAATCCTAACAGAAAACGCAGAATTGCCGCAGGCAGCGGCACGGAGGTATCCGACGTAAACCGGCTCTTAAAGCAGTTTGAACAGATGCAGAAGATGATGAAGCAATTCGGGATAGGCGGCAACCTGCACGGCAGGAAGGCCAAAATGAAGCGTGCCGCGCTGCTTCGGGGGCTTGGCGGAGGGAACGGCGGCTTTCCGCAGTAAATGACAATCTCTGCCGCTGATCCGGCATTGATGATACAATCAGAATACTATATGGAGGTGAATATATAATGGCAGTAAAAATCAGACTCAGAAGAATGGGCGCCAAGAAGGCTCCTTTCTACAGAGTAGTCGTTGCAGACTCAAGATACCCCAGAGACGGTCGCTTTATCGAGGAGATCGGTTTCTATGACCCCACAAAGGAGCCGGTCGTTTTCAACGTTGACGGCGAAAAGGCAAAGTCTTGGATCGGTAAGGGCGCACAGCCTACCGATACGGTAAAGGCTCTTTTTAAGAAGAACGGCATTCTTTAATCGCAGGCGTTTGCAGGAGGTGTTTCGCTATGGAAGAGCTTCTCAGAACTATCGTATCTGAGCTTGTTGAAAACAAGGATGCGATCGAGATTTCTGTTGACGAGCCTAACGAGGAGGGCACGGTGGTCTACCATCTTCATGTTGCCTCCGACGATATGGGCAGAGTTATCGGAAAGCAGGGCAGGATCGCCAAAGCTATCAGAACCGTTATGCGCGCAAGCGCTTCGAGAGTAAATCAGAAGATCATGGTTGAAATCGACTGACGCAGCGTCATGCTGCCGTTATTACCGCTTATTACGACAAAGTAATAGGCGGTTTTTTATATGCCCTTTCTTATGAAACTCGGCTGTGATAATTTGCGCGGAAAAAACGCATAATAAAGCTACTCGGGAGGGGTTTGTATGCGGATTCTGAAAAAATACTCTATGCAGCTGATCGGAGCTTTAGCCGGGATAATGAACGGACTTTTCGGCTCGGGTGGCGGGCTTGTCGCGGTTCCCTGCCTTGAAAAAAGCGGCTTTGAGGTCAAGCAGGCTCATGCCTCAGCGATCGCACTGACCTCTGTTTTCTCATTTGTAAGCTGTGTCGGCTATGGTCTGACAGGAAATCTGAATATTTCCGAGGCAGCAAGATACATTCCGGCAGGAGCTGTCGGCGCTCTTGCCGGGGCGGCACTGATGAAAAGAATAGATCCAAAGCTGTTAAAACGTCTGTTCGGGGCTGTAATGATATATTCGGGAATAAGGCTATGGATATGAGCGTTATCATTGCGGCTTTTGCATCAGGGTTGACCGCCTCGCTCGGCCTCGGAGGCGGAATGGTGCTCCTTGTTTATCTGACGATGCTGGCGGGACTTCCCCAGCTTGAAGCTCAGGGCATCAACCTTTTGTTTTTTCTGCCGATCGCCGCCCTATCGCTGTTTATGCACACAAGATCCGGCCTTGTGAAGTGGAAAAAGCTGATCCCTGCGCTGATTTTCGGAGCGGTGAGCGCAGGCGTATTTTCATTTGCCGCGGCAAGGCTTGGCTCGGAGCTTGTTCAGAAGGCGTTTGCGATCATTCTGATAATAAGCGGTGCTTCGGAGCTGTTTGGCAGAAAAGCAGCTTAAAGCTGCACCTGTAGCTGGAAGCTTAAAGCTTCACCTAATGCCGCCTCGCCTAATATAGACTAGTCAGAAAGATAGTGTGACGGCGGGTCGGACAAAGACAAAAAAGCCTGAGAACATTTCTGCTCTCAGGCTTTGATCTATGTGCGGATAATTATTCCTCGTCGGGTTCCTCCGGCATATCCCAGTTGTGATAAACGTTCTGGACATCGTCGTTGTCCTCAAGATGCTCCAGCAGACAGTTCATCTTCTTGATCGCATCCTCGTCGGTCAGCTTGGTATATGTTGAGGGAACCTTCTCCGCCTCGGCTGAAATAACATTGTAGCCCATTCCCCTGAATGCTTCGGCAACGGCAGGAACGTCGTTAGGCTCACAGGTTATCTCAATGATGTCGCCGTCAATATTGAAGTCGCTCGCTCCGGCCTCAAAAACGTCCTCCATTATCTTGTCCTCATTCTGGTTTTCATAAGACAGCACGATCGTGCCCTGATCGGAAAACATAAAGGAAACGCAGCCGGTCGTTCCCAGATTGCCGCCGAATTTATCGAAATAGTGACGTATATCGCCGGCGGTCCGGTTTTTGTTGTCAGTCAGGCACTCAACGATTACCGCAACGCCGCAGGGACCATAGCCCTCGTAAACATTGCTCTCATAGTGGGTCTTGTCACCGTCGCCTGCCGCCTTTTTGATAATTCTGTCAATGTTGTCGTTAGGAACGTTGTTTGCCTTAGCCTTTGAAATAAGCTCACGGAGCTTGGCGTTGTTGTTCGGGTCGGGACCACCCTCTCTGACAACAACGGCTATTTCACGACCGATCTTTGTAAACACCTTGGCACGCGCACCGTCGGTGGCTTCTTTTTTTCTTCTTATGGTTGCCCATTTGGAATGTCCTGACATAAACACTACCCTTTCTTATAGTTTATTTCTCCCGGATCTCGGGAGTATTTTCCCCGAGTTTCCAAACAAATTCAAATATTTCGTCGAGTCTGCCGGCCTTTCCCTCTAAAAACAGAAATCCGAACAAACACTCAAGAGCTGTCGCACAGCGATATTCATACGCAGTCGAATGCTTCGGTGGCGAAACACCGTTTGCATTCTTACCGCGGCGGGCGATATACTGCTCATCCTCGGTCAGAAAGCCGCTTTTCAGCAAAGCATTCATGGCAGCCGACTGATATTCGCAGCAGACGCGTTTCACAGAAGCCGTATGCAGCTTGTTTGCCGGCATATTGGCTTGCAAAACGATCTTTGTCCGCACTAGTTGCTCATAGACCGCATCGCCCAAAAATGCAAGTGTCAGAGGGCTGTAAAGATTGACCTCTTTATGCTCAAGACTTGGCAGCATAGATGCTCTCCTTATTTAACAAACTCAAATTCAAAATCAAAAATAGAAACAGTGTCGCCCTCCTGTATGCCCATCTGCTCCAACCTTTCGATAACACCGGTATCACGAAGGACCTTTTGGAAATAGAGCAGCGAATCATAGCTGTCTACGTTCACGCCGCGCAGAATATCCCACAGCCATGGAGCCTCAACGAAATATATCCCATCCTCGACTGTGACCTCAAAATCGCGGTTTGTGATAAGCTTATCTCTAAGCTCCTCCTCTGTAAGCGGCTGAGCCTCGAAGTGCTTGACAGGCGGCAGATCTTTCAGTGCCTCGCCTACAGCCTTAGCCAGCTCCTTGGTGCCGTTTGTAGTGGCAGCCGAGATCTCAAAGCATTGCAGACCTTTTTCTTCAATATAACTTCTGAAGCGCGCCTTTTGCTCATCAGTCGCCATATCCGACTTATTTGCCGCGACGATCTGCGGCGCCCGGGCAAGCTCTTCGCTGAAGCTGGCAAGCTCCCGGTTTATTATCTCAAAGTCCTCGCAGGGATCGCGCCCCTCAATGCCTGAAACGTCTACAACGTGGACAATAAGTCGGCATCTCTCAACATGGCGCAAAAATTCAAGTCCAAGACCAACTCCCTCGCTTGCCCCCTCGATAAGACCCGGGATATCGGCGACGACATAAGAGCTGTCCTCGTCAAGCTTGACGACTCCCAGCACTGGTGTCAGGGTCGTGAAGTGATAGTTTGCGATCTTAGGCTTTGCTGCCGAAATGACCGAAATAAGCGTTGATTTTCCGACATTCGGAAAGCCTACAAGCCCCACATCCGCGATAAGCTTCAACTCAAGAAAAACGGTATATTCATCGCCCCTGAAGCCCGTCTTGGCAAACTTAGGTATCTGCCTTGTGGAGGTCGCAAAATGTGCGTTTCCCCTGCCGCCCTTGCCGCCTCTGGCGACTGTCACCGGCTCATCTCCCGACATATCGGCAAGCACTCTGCCGCTCTCAGCGTCCTTTATGACCGTGCCCTTCGGGACTCTTATAACAAGAGGCTCGGCATTTCTGCCGCTGCAATTTTTTGAGCTGCCGTCAGCTCCCTTGTCGGCGACAAACTTTCGTCTTGCGCGAAACTCGATAAGATTAGTCATCGAGGTGTCGGCAAGAAAGACTATATCCCCTCCGCGGCCACCGTCGCCGCCGTCAGGTCCTCCGGCTGCTACATACTTTTCTCTGTGAAAGGAAACGCAGCCGTCACCGCCGTCGCCGGCTTTTATATAGATTTTTGCCTTATCTACAAACATTACTTAACTCCTAAAGAAAAACCCCAAGCACTCAAGCGCTCAGGGTTTTATGCTTGCCAAATAAACTTACGCCTGTGGATAAACAGAAACCTGCTTTCTGTCTTTACCCATTCTCTCAAACTTTACAACACCGTCAGCTGTAGCAAACAATGTATCGTCGCTTCCCTTGCCGACATTGGTGCCGGGGTGGAAATGTGTTCCTCGCTGGCGAACAAGAATGTTTCCGGCAAGAACGAACTGACCGTCCGCTCTTTTAACGCCGAGCCTCTTGGCCTGAGAATCACGGCCGTTCTTTGTTGAACCCGAACCTTTCTTATGGGCAAAGAACTGCATAGAAATTCTGATCATGGTATTACACCTCCGTAATAAGTCTTAATCGGGAACGGTATTATTCTCGATCTTTATACAGCCGGGGAACTCATCGGACAGTATATCAAGCTGCAAAAGCAACCCCAGAAGGAGCCTGTCGCCTATTCCGTCCTTATCCCCATTGAATTTAAAGAGTATTTCATCTTCTCTTACGTCGACCTTCGCATCCAGCTTGAAAACCTCGGTCGCCGTGTTGGCAGCCATCATGACCGCCGAAGAAACGCTTGCACACGCTATGTCGTTTCCTCTGTCAGCATAACCTGCATGACCCGTTATATGAAAGCCAAGCATTTGATCCTGCTGATTTTTGTAGAACCGCGCCGTTATCATTGCTTAAGCGTTGATAGCGTCGATCCTGACCTGAGTATAGGGCTGTCTGTGACCCTGCTTTGTCTTTTCACCCTTCTTTGGCTTATAGGTGAAAACAGTGATCTTCTTGCCCTTGCCGTTTTTCAAAACGGTCGCCGCAACGCTTGCGCCGTCAACATAAGGAGCGCCGACTGTTATAGCGTCGTCCTTGCCTACTGCCAGGACCTTATCGAAACTGATCTTTTCCTCAGCCTGAGAAGCCAGCTTTTCGATAAAGATAACGTCGCCTTCCTTGACCTGATACTGCTTTCCGCCTGTTTCAATTACTGCGTACATTCTTTGATGCACCTGCCTTTATTACAAACTCGCTGCCTCCGGCGCGGCTGCAAAATGCGCCGACTTAACTGCTCGGATACAAGCGGCTTTTCTATTATATAACAACCCGTCCGCAAAGTCAATCGCGGGCGGGCCATTGTTCCGAAATGTTCACAAAAAATTTACATTTGTTTAGACAATCTATATTTCATTGAATGCCTGACGCAGGTTAGACACTCCGATCACCTTTATTGTAAAGCCCTTCGTATCCGTATGTGAAAGCGCCTGCTTCGGAACAATACACTTTTCAAATCCAAGCCGCTGCGCTTCCAGAATACGCTGCCGCATATTTGTTCCTCCGCGGACTTCTCCGCCGAGACCGATCTCGCCGAAAGCCGTCAGTTTTTCGCTGATGACCTTATCTGTCAGTGAGGAGTAAAGCGCCATAGCGACCGGAAGATCAGCCGCCGGGTCATCGAGCCTAAGTCCGCCTACTATATTGATATACACGTCAAGAGCGCTGCAATAAAGTCCCAGACGCTTTTCAAGCACGGCTATAATTATCGACATTCTGTAAAAATCATATCCCGTAGCCGTTCTTCTCGGTGCAGAAAAAGTGCTCTTTGAAACAAGCGCCTGCACTTCAGCCATTATAGGTCTTGAACCCTCCATAATACACGCAACACAGCTTCCGGAAACATTCAGCGGTCTGCCCTCGAGCATCATCATCGACGGATTTTCGACCTCGATCAGTCCTTCCTCCCGCATCTCAAAAACCCCGATCTCATTCGTCGAACCAAACCGGTTCTTCACGCCGCGCAGTATCCGGTAAGACGCATGACGGTCTCCTTCAAAATAAAGCACTGTATCTACCATATGCTCCAGCACCCTTGGGCCTGCCACAGTCCCCTCCTTGGTCACATGACCTACGATAAAAACAGCGATGCCCAGTGTCTTTGAAAGCTGCAGAAGAACCGCCGTCGCCTCCCTGACCTGTGATACGCTTCCCGGCGCGCTGGAAACTTCTTCATCATACATCGTCTGTATCGAGTCGATGATCACAACTTCCGGCTTCCTGTCACGGATCACCCGCTCAATATCCGTCAGATTCGTCTCGCACAGCAAAAGCATGTCCTGTTCAAAGCTGCCCAGCCGGTCTGCACGCATTTTGATCTGTTTTAATGATTCCTCGCCTGAGATATAGAGAATCTGATGCCCTTTTCCCGCCAGACTGCGGCACATCTGTAAAAGAAGCGTAGATTTGCCGATGCCCGGGTCGCCGCCTACTAGGATCAAAGAACCGGGTACAATGCCGCCTCCCAGCACGCGATCCAGCTCTCCGATACCACAGGCGATCCTATCCTGTTCCGTAAGCGATATCTCGGAAAGCAATGTCGGCGCGGCGCTTTCCGAAAATGGTTTCTTTCCGCCACCACTGCTTTTGGCATGAATAACCTCCTCCGTCATGCTGTTCCATGCATGACACGCGGGGCACTGCCCCATCCACTTGGCGGATTCATAGCCGCATTCCTTACAGAAAAAAACAGATTTTGTCTTGCCTTTTGTCATTCTGATGTATCTCTCCCCTTTTTTATAACAATTACCTGAATAAGATTCAGGTGCAAAAAGATGCCTTTGAAAAATTATATAGCAGGCTGCACAAATAATAATCTGTGCATATGCATTGGAAGGGAATTAGAAATTCTTAACATTC
>DLOT01000054.1:25314-25466 GCA_002479715.1 Ruminococcus sp. UBA7477
CGCCTCAAAATTTATAAGGTATCTTTTGACACCCGAATCCTGAATAACAATCAGATAAGTAAAGTTCAGATATACAATATCTCCCGACCTGCCGCAGTTTCCGGCAGACCGGGAGATATTCCCTTCTGAATAATGCGTGGTGATCCGCCATT
>DLOT01000082.1 GCA_002479715.1 Ruminococcus sp. UBA7477
ATCCCTTTGGAATCCCATTATTCTTTGATTACAACTTTTTCAGCAAAAAGCCAAAGGACCGAGAATGACCTCGGTCCTTTTTGTATTATATCATTCTGTGACAAGCTCTTTGATCTCCACGCTGTTTATTCTGCGCGATGCCAGCAGAGCAAACAGGAAAAAGCTTGCGGATATCGCCGCCGCGGGCACCAAGACCGCCGCGGGGGTGAATTCAACGAAAACTCTTGAAACGCCGATTATACTCAGCAACGCTCCGATGCTCTTTGCAGAGAGCCACAGGCTTAAAGCCGTTCCAAGGCAAGCACCCACAAGTGCGGCTATAAAAAACCTGATCGCAAAGCTCAGGCGAAGCCTGCCCGAGCTGAAGCCCACCGCCTTGAATATACCGATGTCGCGGCGCTCCTGAATGAAGGTCTTGGCGCAGACCATTCTGACGACAACAAACGCGAACAGGATAGAGAACGAGTATATGACCGCTCTCAGAAGATCCACAATGCCCTTATACTGCGCTATTACAAAATCCTCTTCCAAGGCCTCGACCGAAAGAAACTCGCCGTATTTTTCGTTTATCTCCTTTTCGATCTCCGGTATCTTTGATCTGTCTGCAACGGAAAAGATACCTAATGCAAAATCCGTTTCTATGCCGAGCCTATTCGCACCGTCAAAGTTTATCATATAGGTCATTCCGCTGTCATTAGTCGACTGAAACAGCCCTGTGACGATAAATTCAGCCTCTGAATTTTTATATGAGAGCATAACCTTGTCGCCTATTTTCAGACCGAGAGCGTCACCCAGCATTTCGGTGATGATAAGCTCATTGTCATACCTCGGCTCACGGCCCTTGAATATTCCGCCGGTGTTCTCGGGATATTTGCTGATCTCACAGCTCAGGGATTCTCCGTTCATTGAAACATATAGATGTTTATAAAAATTCTTGGAGGTTATTTCCGTGTGAGAAGAAATGATCTCCTCGATCTCAGACTCATAAGACCTGTCGGGAACATCGGTATATATTACATAGAAATCGCTTAACTCAAGCCCCATAGCCGCTGCCCGAACGCCCTTTGCGGTCAGCAGCCCGCCGATAAGATTGATTGTTATCATAAAAAAGGTGAGTATTGCGGTAATAATAACACAGCCGATATACCGGCGCTTCGCAGAGGTGACCTGTCTGAGTGCCAAAGTTGCCGAGAGCTGCTTTTTGGCGATAGGCACATTGAGCCTGCTGTCAAAGTAGATAGCCTCCCTGCCGCCGGAAATAGCCCGCATAGGCGACAGACGGACAAGCCTGTGGGTCTTGAAAAGTATTATCGCCCCGGAACAGAGGAATATCAAAAGTATATACGCCGCACTCTTGCCGACAGACAGCCCCGATGCAGGCAGCACAGCCGTTATCGACATACACGCTTTGCTTATCGAATATTCGATAGGCAAGGACACAGCCAGCCCGACGATTATTCCGGCGGTCTGCGCCAGGATATACTGCAAAAAGAATATCAGCCGTATACGTCCGTTGCCAAAGCCCATAGCCTTCAGTATGCCGAGCGACGTATAATCTATCTCGATCTCCGTGCCTATGCTGTTGCTCATAACGATAAGAACTATCACAAACAGGAACACTGTAAACACCGTTACAACGTCCAGTATAACATCGGGCATAAGCGTTGAATACTTGACAGACTGCTCTCTTGTGATCGCGCCCTTTGCATTATCTATGATCTTTGTTTCGAGATTGAGCTGCCTTTGAAACTTGGCAACTGATAGATTTCCGCTCTGGCTGACGGAGATCAGCTTGTAATCAAACTCTATGTCACTGAATTTTGTATTGAGGCTGTCAGAAAGCGTACTTCTATCCTCGCTGCTTATGAAAAGGATCTTCCAGCCTATTGTCGCCGCACCGCTGCAAGGCTCCTGAACGAAGCCCTTTACCCTGAAGGGTATTTCTGCCTCGTCTGCGGCAGTACGGATCATCACCTCGTCGCCGACCTCACAGTGAAGATTATATTTAAGTCCGAGCGGGAGATATATCTCTCCCTTTTGTAGCTCGGGGATCTCCTCAACGAAGCCGGTAAGGCTGCTGTTAAAAAGCCGGATACCGCCGCGCATTTCAGAAAGAAACATAATGTTTTGAGATGAGCTTTCCTCATGACTTATACCGTTTACGCCCAGTGCGTCGTAATACTCGACCTTTTCAACAAGCGAGCTGTTTTCAAGACTCTCTTTAAGCTCGTCGGTCAGAGCCTTGCTCTCTATCATTATCAGCGTATCTCCCGAGCCTGCCGCCGAAAAAGCGTCCTCCATTCCCTGTGTGTAATTGTCGCGGACGCTTATCATCGCGGTCATGACCGCAGTGATTATCGCCATAAGCACGGCGATGCTTACGACCGTTCCTTTTTTCTTTTTTATGTTTGCGCGAAGCAGTGTCAGTATTTCCATAGCTCCGACCCCTTTACCAATGCATAGAGGAAAGCCATGCAGAAATCTGAGCTTCGCGGCTCTTTTCTTCGCCGGGAGTGTAGGGCGGCAAAGGCAGCTCGCCGCTTATCCTTCCGTCCTCAAGATAGAGTATACGAGTCGCCCGGAGCGCCGCCCTTATGTCGTGAGTGACCATAAGAATGCTCTGACCGTTCTTATTCAGAGCCGTCAGCAGGTCGAGGACCTCGTTTGTATTTTTGCGGTTGAGCGCCCCTGTCGGCTCGTCAGCAAAGAGGAGCCTCGGTCGGTTTATAACTGCCCTCGCTATCGCGCAGCGCTGCTGCTCTCCGCCAGAAACCTGCGACGGCAGATGTGTTTTGACCCCTGCGATGCCCATTCCCTCCAGAAGCTCATCGGCGCGCCGTCTGACCTCCGCTGCCGAAACATTCTTATTGAGATAGCCCGAAACCGCAACGTTTTCAAAAAGCGACAGATTGCTCACAAGGTGCATCTGCTGAAAGATAAATCCGAAATCGGTATGGCGCAGCACTGCCAGCCGCCTCTCTCCGGCAGATGCCAAATCTTCGCCGCCGTAGATGACCTTTCCCGCTGTGGCTCTGTCCATGCCGCTCAGGGCATACAGCAGAGTGGATTTCCCCGAACCCGATGCGCCCATTACCACCGTAAAATCGCCCTCATATAGGTCAAGACTTATGTCCGTTAAAATGTGTACCTGCCCGCCGTTATGGGCATAGCTTTTGCAAAGATCCTTTGCCGAAAGAATAATATTTCTCATAGATCAGCTTTCCTTTTTCATTTGATGACCCCATTATAACGAAAAAGTTATTAAGAAGTCTTTAAGAAAATCAGCCTTTTTCAAATATCTCCGGCAAGCTGATTGTTACTTCAAGCCCGTCGCCGAGATTATGCAGCGCTACCCTGCCGCCCTGCCTCTCGACCGCGTATTTAACGATATAAAGCCCCAGACCCGACCCTTGCTCGTCGCCGCAGTTCTCGCCCCGGTAGAATTTGCCGAAAACAAACGGCATATCCTTATCGGGAATACCCTTGCCGTAGTCGCGGAAAACTATGCTGACATATCCGTCCGAGCGCCTCAGACATATATCTATACGCGTCTTTGCATACTTGCGCGAGTTGTTTATTATATTTTCTATTATCTGCGTGAGCCGCTTGCGGTCGGCATTCACACGGCACTCAAAGCCCGGCTCGGAGAGAAAAACATCATCCCTTTCGCCCGCGATCTCCCCGACAGCCTTTTTCAGAAATCCGCACAGCTCCACTCTTTCCGTGACGATCCTGAGCATATCCAGATCGGAAAGCGAGTGTAGAAACAGGTCGTCGGTCAGGCGGGAAACCTCATCACATTTTTTCATTATAACGCTCATATATTTCTGACGCTTTTCAATGCTTGAGCCAAGGTTTGCTTCAAGCGCCTCAGCGTATGCGCGTATGGAGGAAACAGGAGTTTTTATATCATGGGAAAGGGTCGCGATTATCGTCTTGTTGTTTTCCGCAGCCAGCCTTTCGTCAGCCCTCGCCCTGGTTATCTCCAAGCGCATACTGTCAAAAGCCCATGTGAACTCGCCGAAGTAATTTGAGCGCTCGTATCTGAGCGGCAGATCAAAATTGCCCTGCGCGATCTTCTCTGCAAACGCCTTCATTTTATCAAACGGTCTCAGCAGCGCGAAGTAAATATAGCAAAAAACACCCGCCTCGAAAAGCAAACAGACCGCGCACAGTGCAATGATCCCCGTTTCACCGCTCGAGGTGCTTTGTATATTTTCTATCTGTTCCCGAAGCTCGGCTATCCTTTCGCTCATCTGAGCCGTTTCTCCTGCCTCGCCCAGCTTTTCGATCTCATTCAGCACAACCAGCTGTTCGGCACGGATATCCTCATTCTGCGATATCCTGATCTTCACGGTAAAAAACGCGCCGACAGCGCAGATAACAGCCNNTCCGCAAAAAACACTGCGGCGCGCAAAAGCTTAGATCTCATTTTCCGACCTCCAGCATATATCCCAGCTTGTAGACTGTCTTAATGTATATTGGCTGCGCGGGATCGTCCTCAAGCTTTTCGCGCAGCCAGCGGATCTGGACCGCCAGAGTAGCCGGCTCGACCTCCGAAAATGCGCCCCAGACGTCCGAAAGCAGCTTTTCTTTAGGCATGGCCTTGCCGGCATTCTCGCAGAGCGCTGCCAGCAGATCAAACTCTTTAAGCGACAGCGAGACCTCCCTGCCGCCCTTTGTGACGCTCCTCCCTGTTATATTCACCGTTACATCTCCGAACTGCACCGTTCTTTCCTCACCCGCAAAGCCGTAAGCGCGGCGAATGAGCGCATTCACCCTAACAAGCAGCTCCTTCATCGAATATGGCTTCGGAAGATAATCGTCACCGCCGATCTCAAAGCCGGAAATGCGGTCATTCTCGTTCGTTCTTGCGCTTGCAAACACTACCGGCACGGTTGATGTGCGCCGCAGCTCTCTGCATATTTCAAAGCCTGTCGCGTCCGGCAGGTTGATATCGAGCAGTATCAGATGAAAGCTTTGCTCTTTCAGCACCTCGAATGCCTGCTCTGCACTATGAACGAGCTCAACCTCATAACCGTAGCTCTCAAGCATATCCGAGATGACAAGCGAAAGGTCCTCGTCATCGTCGATTATCAAAATGCGTTTTCCGACCATGTTTTTTCCTCCCTATCGCAATGCCGCAGTGACCCGTTCCCAAAAAAGACGGATCGCTGCGGCATCTNNGGCTGTAATATTAAATTTTGATTCAATTATCGGGAAGCCGGTATTTTGCCAGCAGCTTTGACGCCCCGATAATAGTTTTATTTGCCTTGTCAAGCGTTACCGTTATGGTCTGATTATCGAAGCTTCCCATCATCTCTTTAGCCTGCTCGAATGTATTTCTGCCGACCTCGATCTGGTGATTGAAGATACCCTCCAATCTTGCGACCGACTTGGCCTCCAGATCCTGATAAGCGGCCTTTATATCCTTGACTGTGTTGTTGCGGATATCATCGTAGTTTTCAAGCGTTATATCAATAATATCCGTGCGTTTTTTCTTTTTCAGAATGTCCTTGAATGACGACATAGTGCCCGAGGGGAAGGTTTCGCTTGTTCCGGTTTTGGCAACATTCATAACCGAGTGATCGACCTTTTTCTTAACGTCGCTCAGTATCCTGTCAACGGAATTCTGCTGAGAAACGACCGACAGATCGCAAATGCCGAGCTTTTCGGCAAGCTGCTCACTGATCTTTTCGACAAGCTCGTTTATTCTTCCGCTGTGGATCTCAAGGCAGGTCCTGTAGGCCTCGCCGACCTTATCCATCAGGTAGGAATAGAAATACTTTTCAACGTCCTCCGCGGCGATATCGTCATCGGTCTCGGTCGGTCTGCACTCCAGAACGCTTTCGCGCAGCTTGGCAAAGAACTCATACATCCACAGCTCTGCCTCCTGCTGCATCTCAACGATGTTAAGATGAATATCCGGCTTCTTAGCCTCAAGAAACGCGGAAATGGTGCTGCACTGCTGTTCAAACTCGCTCGTTCTTTCCTCAAACTTCTTTTGGTCAAGCGCCGACATATCAGAGAAAATATGTATCTTGGCGTGGGTCTCTTTCAGCATCTGATCGAGCATCGCCAGCACTCTTTTTTTGCGTATGATATCCTTTTGCAGAATGATATCCCTCTTGAGAGATACCTCGAACTTTAAAAACTCGGTTTCGTAATACTCCGCAAAATCTTTTCCCAAAGGCGCCAGACCCATCTTTCGCTTAAACTCCTCCTGTGCGCTTATGCCGTATACGAAAGCATTGGGGATAATAGCCTCGCTTTTTTGGGAGATCCTCGCCATGATCTTCTCGACATCGCTTTTTGTACTCAGCGCATCAAGCATATTAACAAGCACATAAAGCATACCGAAGCGCTGCGGCTGAATGTGGCTCGCCAGATAAAGCTGCTCGCTCTCAGAAAACGGCAGCAGTGCGCTTGCGACATAGATAATCGCGTCGGCATTCATCAGGTAGTGGTTTACCTGATCGTCCAGCGCCTCGATATCCGAAAGGCCGGGTGTATCGACAATGCGGATCTCTGTCAGGATATCTGCATTGTCGCGAATGTCAAGGTGGTCGATCGGCGCATCAAGCGTGGGGATAAGCTCCTCAAGCGCCTCTCTGGTTATCTGGTGCTTTTGCAGCATTATCCTGTCGCCGTTGGTAAGCACGGCGTGGATACTCGGGTTGCCGTAGGATATCTCATTTATCGTATATGTCTCCGGGGCGACGTTGACAGGCGCCAGCTCTCTGCCCAGCAGGGCGTTGATGATGGTGCTTTTTCCGCGCTTGAAATCGCCGAGGATCACCAGTGTGAACGGCTCGTCGCAGCGGCGGCTGATAAGCGCCTTCCACA
>DLOT01000013.1 GCA_002479715.1 Ruminococcus sp. UBA7477
TTCAGTCAGAAGTGTTATGGCGTTTCTGTTGACTATGTAAAGATTTTGATGTACAATTATCATCAAGATAAACCGAGATTTGAAAACCACGATTTCATAAGTGGCTGCTGCCTCTCTTAGGGCTTTAATAATATCCTCAAAACTGCCCGAAGAAGAAAAGACTATCGGGATATGGGGACAGCGACACAAGCTGTATCTGCATGAGTATATGAAAGCAACCTATACAACACTCATATTGCAGAGATAGACCAGCAGGCGCATAGTATTACAGAACAGTTAAAGGCAGAAAATGCTTTAGATTGAGTTGCATGGCTCAATAACATGCGGATGTGTGCAATGGAGATAGTGGAAAAAGAAATCATATACACATAACAGACTGGTGACAGGGAGAAGTCTCTGCCACCATATTCAATTTTTGACCACTTGTGCTTAGGAATCAACCGACTGTTGGAAACCTATTGAAAGCAACATCGGCTTTTCATATAATTATGTCACAGAGAGGAGGAATTTCAAATGCAGCTCGAAGTAAAAATAGACAGATCATTTATTGAGCCTAAAGTAATTATATTGACTGCTTCTATGACAGAAGATGTTAATATCATATTGAACAAGTTATCAGATCAGGCGCCGCAGATTATTTCAGGAAGCAAGGATAATAAAATTGAAGTTATAGAACAGGCAGATTTGATTCGGATTTATGCAAGCTCTGGAAAAGTTTTTGCCGCTACCCATAAAGGCGAATATGCACTGCGCCTTCGGCTATACGAAATAGAGGAACGGTTGCCACCCCATCAGTTTGTCCGTATCTCCAATTCAGAAATCATTAATCTGAAAAAGGTCAATAACTTTGACTTGAGCTTTACAGGCACAATTTGCATTAAGTTAGCAAACGGTACAATTACATATGTATCCAGACGCTATGTTTCAAAACTCAAAAAAATATTAGGAATATGAGGTGAGAAAAATGAAAAAGAAAATAATCCTGCGCAGTATTTTGGGATTTCCTATTGGAATTGCTATCGGATATTTAATCACTATATTTATTTCTCTTAGTTTGGCGAATGGATATTATTTGCCTTGTGTACCTGAACTAATCTCCGCAATGGGAAACGAAATCAATGCAGTTGTTTTACAGGCGCTTCTCTGCGGATTATTGGGTACTGGTTTTGCGGCAAGTTCAGTAATATGGGAAATAGAAAATTGGAATATCATAAAGCAGACTGGAATTTACTTTATTATTATTTCTGTAATAATGTTGCCGATTGCTTATTTTGCGTACTGGATGGAGCATAGCATTGTCGGGATCTTCAGCTATTTTGGGATTTTTGTTTTAATATTTGCTTTTATTTGGATTATACAATTTGTGATTGGAAAGCATAATGTAAGAAAAATGAATAAAAAACTGCATAATGTAAAAGATGGCAAGGATGAATAAGAGCGAATGGATACTATGTCCCGTTTACGGCAACAAAACCCGTGACAGAAGACGGAAACTTTCCCTTGTTTCGGCTCGGTCGGTGTTTCTGCTTCGCAGAGGTGTCCACCGGACATCCGCCCCCTCGACCCCACCAGCCTTTTGAAAAAGGCTGGATCGAAAACTTTCAATTTATATTACCGCTAAGTCCGACACGTCGTCACTCAAAAGTATATCGCTGGTCTATACTGAAAACAGGCGGCTGTTGGTGCAGCGGTACGCTGCTAATCGAATATTAAAAACAAGCCCCGAAGCAATAATCA
Source organism: Ruminococcus sp. UBA7477 (assembly GCA_002479715.1). Classification (GTDB taxonomy): domain Bacteria; phylum Bacillota; class Clostridia; order Oscillospirales; family Ruminococcaceae; genus UBA7477. The sequence goes on from DLOT01000013.1 coordinate 1,738, forward strand.
ACAATTGCTTCGGGGCTTAAACTNNCTTCTTTATGCGTATCAAACTGATAGTGCAGGCTTTTTCGTTATTTATGCTTGGTACCGCTCAGGTCGTTTGTCACATATAATTATAGACCTTCTTCTTATAAAGCATATACTCTATGCTGTCAGTTAGCGCGGCCATGCTCGCAAAAATGATATCCTCCGAGGCCCCGACCGTCGTCCACATATCATGACCGTCGGTAGACTCAATCAGGACTCTTGTTACCGCCGATGTCGAAGTGCTGTTGTCCACGACTCTCACCTTGAAATCCACCAGGCTCATATCGCCGATAACAGGATAGAATACCTCCAACGCCTTACGAAGCGCCTTGTCTATCGCGTTTACAGGGCCTTTGCCCTCATCGGCGGTTATCTCACGGCGGTCGCCTACTCTGACCTTTATCATCGCGCTTGCAGGGGCGTTTTCCTCATCAGCCTGCGAGGTTATGACCTTGTAGTCCACGACCTTGAAATATGCCTTCAACTTTCCAAGCTCGCGCAGCGCCATCAGCTCAAAGCTCGCGTCCGCGCCCTCAAAAACATAGCCCTCGCTTTCAATCTCCTTGACTTTGTTTATCACGCGCAAGGTTTCCTCGCTTCCCTTTTCGAGGATAATGCCGAAGCCTTTAAGCTTTTCTAGCATCGCAGTGCGGCCCGTCAGCTCGGACAGCACAAAGCTCCGGCGGTTTCCGACACTGTCAGGACTGATATGCTCAAAGCTTTCCCGCAGCTTGATAACTCCGTCGGCGTGCATTCCTCCCTTGTGGGAAAATGCTCGGCTGCCGACATACGGCATCGAGCTTGCCAGCTTCATGTTACACACCTCGGCAGTGTAATAGGCAGCCTCCGTCATTTTTCCAACGCTCATTTCAGGGACCAGTTCATAGCCCCGTTTAAGCTGCAAATTGCCTATTACTGTCGTAAGATTAGTGTTTCCGCAGCGCTCGCCCATACCTATGAAGGTTCCTTGGATATGGACCGCCCCGGCCTCGACGGCCGCAAGAGTGTTGGCAACGGCAAGTCCGCAGTCATCATGGCAGTGTATTCCCAGACGTATGCCCTGCGGCAAAGCTTCTTTCACCGTCTCAACATATTCTGCGATCTCATTCGGGAACGAGCCTCCGTTCGTGTCGCACAAAACGATGACCTCCGCGCCTGCCTTTGCCGCCGTGCATATCGCCCTCAGAGCATAATCCCTGTTGTTCTTCATACCGTCAAAGAAATGCTCGGCGTCAAAAAATACCCGCCTGCCGTTTTCTCTCAGAAAAGCGACCGTATCGTATATCATTCGCAGATTTTCCTCAAGGGTCGTTTCCAGTATCTTTGTAACGTGCAGATCCCACGCCTTTCCGAAAATGCATACGCACTCGGTCTGAGCGCTCAGCAAGCGGTTAAGCCCGTCGTCCTTTGAAGCCTCAACGCCCTTGCGGCAGGTCGAGCCGAAGGCTGTCAGCTTGGCGTTTTTCAGCTCGGTCCCCAGCATTCTTGTAAAAAAAGCCTCATCTTTGGGGTTTGAAGCGGGATTTCCTGCCTCTATGTACTGAACGCCGAACTCGTCGAGCATCCTTACCATTTTTATTTTGTCATCCACCGAAAAGCTGATACTATGCGATTGTGCGCCGTCGCGCAGGGTGGAGTCGAGTATCTCAAGCTTCTTTGTATCCATATTATCTCCTCCTTGATCGCGAGCTGCGTTTTCTTTTTCCCGAGCTGCGCGAGCCTCTATTTCCTCCCGAATCTCCCGACATGATGATACAAACGATCACCACCGCGCCTATGACCAAAAGAATAACTGTCACTGCGCCTTTTGTATCCCTTTTGCTGACCTCACCGGAGGCATCGCGCGATGTATCGCATTCAGAGCTTTCATCGTCGGTTTTGGTCACCGCGGTGGCCGCTCCAGGCTCATCGGGATCACCTTCGCCGCCCGGCTTTCCCGATGACTCTCCCTCCGGCTTCTTTGTGATCGGAGTGGTGGTCGTTGCCGCCGTGTTG
>DLOT01000002.1 GCA_002479715.1 Ruminococcus sp. UBA7477
ACGCTTTGCGTCTATTATACCACAGTTTATGTATTATTGCAAGCAGGGATTTCCTGAAGGCTCACAAAACCTCCGCCTGAACGCCGTCCCTGAAAACGACCCTCGGAACTCTTTTTGATATACCGCAGACCACCTCGTAGCCTATGCTGCCGTAAATATCCGCNNCATCGCCGTCGCGGCCTATCAAAGTGACGGTGTCGCCGGCGGACACCTCAATACCCGAGGCGTCGCACATCAGCTGATCCATACATACCCTGCCGACAATCCTTGCCCGCCTGCCGTGTATCAGAACCTCTCCGCGGTTGGACAAAAGCCTCGGGTATCCGTCCGCATAACCGATAGTTATTGTAGCAAGCTTCATTTTACTGTCGGCTCTGAAGGTCCTGCCGTAGCTGACAAATTCGCCCTCGTCGATCTCCTTGACCTGAGCGACGACAGCCTTCAAAGACATGACAGGTTCGAGCGGTATCGGCACGGGAAGATCCGAGTTCGGCATAAGGCCGTATAGTATGATCCCCAATCTGGCATAAGCCGAGCCGCCGCCGTCGTTCTTGTAGTATATTCCGCCGGCTGAGTTGAGATAATGGATCTTCTCAAGAGCTTTTCCCTTAGCCTCCAGCCTTCGGGCAACGTCTTTTATTTTCGCGATCTGTGCTTTGGTATACAGAATATCGTTCCTGTCGGCGCTGTCTGCAACAGCAAGATGGGTGAACATTCCCTCTGCCGATATACCGTCAGTGGATATTATCTCCTCAGCCTGTGAAACAAGCCCGTCAATGTCGCTTCCGTGCAAGCCTATGCGGGTCATTCCCGTATCAAGGGCTATATGGACGCGCAGTCTGCCTCCATGCAGGTTTTGCGAAAGCTTTTTCGCATATTCAGCTTCGGTCACTGTCTGAATAACATCAAGCGAACAAAGCCTGTCGGCCTCCTCAGGCGGAGTATAGCCAAGTATCAGAATGTCCCCGGTTATACCGTATGAACGCAGCTGTGAAGCCTCCTCCGAAGTCGCGACCGCAAAGCTTTTTACGCCAAGCTCATTTTGCAAAAACAAAGCGATCGCTTTCGCGCCGTGGCCGTAGCAGTCAGCCTTGACGACACACATGATCTCGGTGTCTTCCCCTACCGCGCGGCGATAATTTTCATAATTTCGGGCAACAGCATTAAGGTCTATCTCCGCCCATGCTCTTTTCGGATAACTCATTTTCCACGCTTCTTTCTGGATTTTGTATTTTCCTATTGAAAAATCTTTCGGTTTGTGTTATTCTTATATTGTATGGGTATGCCGCATTAGACGGCTGACTCAAAACACAAAAAGGACTTGGTTGAAATCACTGAATTGCTCTGCGACATATCAAAAACCTGCTGCTTTACGGGGCATCGTCCCGAAAAGCTCTTTCCGAACGAAAAAGACGTTTCGCTCGATAGCGCCCCGGTCAAAAAACTGCTCAGCGTCATAGCTTTTCATATCGACAAAATGACTGCCGCAGGCTGCGACACCTTTATTTCGGGTATGGCCCGCGGAGTAGACCTCTGGGCGGCAGATCTTGTTTTGGATCTTAAACGGCACAATCCCGCGATCAAGCTCATCTGCGCGATGCCGCACAGAGAGCATGGCTCCGGCTTTGTCGGGCTGGACAGATGGGAGCTTTGCACGATCCTCGAGGAAGCCGACAAGGTCGTTTACGTCAGCGACCGCTATTCAAAAAACTGCCTTGCCGCGCGCAACAGATTTCTGGTAGACAACTCTTCGCACCTGCTTGGGGTCGTCTCGGATTATCGCAGCGGAACCGGTCAGACCATCCGATACGCGAGAGAGCGCTGCCTTGACTGTGATATTATAGATCTGAACGACAGCTCGGCGCTGTTTCTTCCCAAGTGATATTGCAGCATACTAACAGTGTACACCCTTTTACAAATATATTCAAGACCCGACGGCGAATTTTTAATAAAGAAAGGAATGTCTTTGCGAGGTCAAGGGCAAGATAAGACAATGAAAGAAAAAAAACAAAAATCCCAGATTACCGTAGCGATAGTATACGCGACAACGCTTGTCATCTGCCTTGGAATTTTCGGATTGATCGGCTATTTTGCCGTTAAAGATTTTGTTCCGGGCGCGGAGGCAGAAAGCTCAGATGCGGGCGAAACCGTAGGCGTCACCTATTCTAAAAGCGATTCTCTGACAACACTTTATACCGTTGCCGACAGTCAGAACACGCTTCACTCGATCGTTCTGGCAAAGTTCATGCCATCGTCGCAGAAGATCATTATTATCCCGCTGTCCCCTTACACGGACTGCAACGGTCAGACCCTCGCCACATCCTATGCAACTCAGGGCATCTCCGCGCTTACCGACAGCGTGAGTACGCTTCTGAACGTTCCTATCGACAAGTACATGACTCTTTCCACCTCAACGTTTTCAGATGTTGCCAATATCATGGGAACCTCTATCGTCACGCTGATAGACAGCTTCGCGCTCTATGACCCGGCACAGGACGACTATGTTAACTACAGCAAGGGCGATCGCTTAGCAGTAGACGGAAATACCGCGGTAGAGCTTATCACATATGCCGACTACTCAAACGGCTATGCAACAAATATGAAAATGTCAGGCGAGATCGCCGCGGCTCTGATAAATACCTTTTTCAGCCACACGGAAAGCGCAAAAAACAATGTTGACGCAGTATTCAGAAAGATGTACTCGGACGCTAACACCAACATGTCCGAGGACGAATACAATCAGATGAAAAGCGCGATAATCCACGTTATAGAAAACTCGTCGTCACCGTCCTACTCGCTCACCCCGACGGGAAGCTGGTCCGATGACGGAGCGTTGTTTACTATTGATCCGACGTTTATTTCTCAGCTCGACGGTTATCTTGAAGAACAGTAAGGGAGGAAGCACCGCATGAAACTGATGATTTTTATTCTGAACAGAAACGACGTGCTGGACAGCCTGCTTGAAGGCTTTTCTGCGGCAGGGCTTGGCGGAGCGACCATTATCGAATCAACGGGCCTTGCCGTTGCGCTGTCACGAATGGGCAGCAATATTTTCAGCGCCTCGCTGAAGGCTATTCTCAACAATGAGGAAAACAACCACACTATAATTTCGATCATCAAGGATAATCAGCTTGATCTTGCGCGTAAGGTCATATACCGAACGGTCGGCAACCTCAGTAAGCCCAACACAGGCGTTCTTTGCACTGTTCCTCTTGACTTCGTTGAAGGAACTATCAAAAAGGTTTCAAGCCCCTCGCCGGACAGCAGCGACAACTGACCTGCGGCATCATTCTGCTTTGATTTTTCTCCTTGAATATACAACAAACCCCGCGGGGCTTTGCCTCACGGGGTTTAATGTTTTTGTTATTAAGCTTTCGGGAAGAAGATTACTTTCTCTTCTTGGAAGCTACGATAGCGCCAACGCCTGCGAGCGAGATGCCTGCGAATGCAAGACCTGCTGTTGCGCTTGTTCCGGGGTTGGTGTTATCCTTGCCGTTGTTGTTTGTGTTTGTTGTAGAACCGCTGTTGTCATCTGCGGGCTTGTTTGCATTTGCAAGAGCCTCGTCGAGCTTCTTCTGCAGTTCATCCTTTTCAGCCTTCAGAGCTTCGATCTCTTCGTCCTTAGCAGCGATCTGATCTTCAAGATCCTTGATCGTTGCAGCGTCTGTTTCGTTCTGCTTCTTGGCTTCTTCGAGCTGAGCCTTCAGTTCATCGATCTCAGCCTGCTTATCGGCAATATCCTTATCCTTTTCGGCAAGCTTATCTGCTGTAGCCTTGTCGTAAGCTTCGATAGCAGCCTGAAGCTTAGCCTTAGCGGCATCAACCTCAGTCTTGGCAGTTTCTACGGCAGTCTTAGCAGCCTCGTAAGCATCTCTGTCGGCTGTGTCATCAGCTTCAAGAGCTGCAAAAGCTTCCTCAGCAGCAGCAAGAACCTGCTCGAGTCCGTCGATCTCAGCCTTAGCGGCATCAGCCTTGTCCAGAACGCTCTTAGCGTTTGTCAAAGCATCTGCGGCAGCTTCCATATCGCTGATAGCATCCTTGTATGTAAGGGCATCGATCTTTGCCTGAAGCTCTGCAAGAGCATCGGCAGCAGCTGCTTCTCTGGCAGCCTTTTCAGCAGCGGCCTTAGCCTCTACAGCCTTGGCGATAACGTCGTTTCCTTCAGCGTCAATAAGTGTAACAGACTCAACGGAGAAATCTCCGCCCCACCATCGGCTGACAACGATCTGACCCCATGTGTTCTCTGCAAGCGAATAGTCCTCGGCAGAGATAACACCTGTAAGGTCACGTACGAAATAATACTCACCGTCGGCAACAACAACATTGAAGTCCTGACCGTCATTGCCCCAGCCCATCTGATCCCAGTCGGCACCGTGGTTGACTACAATTCCTCCGCCAAAGCCGTCACCGCCAATGGTTGCGATCGTTTTGCCGGCAGCATCCTCATAGCTGCTCAAGCCTTCGCCGCCGATAACTACCTTAACGCCGACAATATCGTCAGCCTTAATATAGTCGGCTACGCCTGCAGTGCCAATGGCGTTGGCAAAATCGTAAACATAGTTGCCGTCAGCATCGCCGTTTGTGATAGCAGCGCTTGCTGAAATAGCTGTCACAGACGCCAGAATCGCAGCGGCAGACATTCCCGCCAAAATCTTTGAAACCTTCATTTTAGTTTCCTCCATCTTTCATTTTTTAACCCATGTAAAGGGGACAATCCCCCAACATAAATTACAATAATTATAACACGCTTTTATGACTTTTTCAATCACCATATTCACTAAATTTTTTGTAACCTTTTAGTTGCTTTCACTAATTTCAAGCGCGAATTTTGTCACAAAATTAATGTAATCGTTTTACATAATGCTTTACTTTCCTGCGTAAATGCGATATACTTATCATATAGGAATTAATGAGTATGAAAATTTGAAAGGAGCTTTGCTATGGAGACGCTGATCGTCGCCGCTGTAATAATTGCGCTTTTGCTTATCTCCGGAGTCGAGCTTTTTACGATTTTCGCAGGCCTGCTATGTCTTTGCGAACTTTTACTGATCTTTATGACGGCCTTTTTCGCCGTATCGCTGATAATAATGCTGTCAGGCAAGCGGGTCGATGCAACACTGCTGCGGCTAAGCAAGCGCAGAAACATTACCTGTGCCGTTTACGAAATAGACGGCGAGGAGATATTCAACGCTTTTCCCGCAGAGGTGATTTTCGCAAAGAAGATCCACCGTGTCGGCGACATATCGTCCGCAAGACTGCTTCGCCGCAAAAACGGAAAAACCATTCTTTTTGACTGGTATGCCCGACTTATAATCCTGATCGGGCTTCCGGCTTCCGCTGCGNNTAAGCCGCGTTTGCACTTTTTTTGCCAACGATCATTTCGTTTTGAGCCCCTTTTCGTCCAAGCAAAACGCCCCCGTAAGGGGGCATTACAGAAGCTCATCATACGCCGCTGGCGCCGTAGTTCGAGAGAACCCGTGCGGAGGGGTCGTTGACATTGCAGCCCTCCCACGACTTGTTGGGCATCCAGAAATCGACGATCATCTGCGACTGATCCGGATAGTATTTTTCAAAGATCTCGCGGTACAGAAGCGACTCCTTTGTGAAGGGTCTTGCGTGGACATATTTCGCCGATCTTTCCTCAAGCTCTGCATCGGTATAAAGGCTCTCCGCATACTCCTTGAGATAATTTACCATCGAATGACCTACCGCATCCGAGAAAGCGGCCTTCTCTCTCCACAGGATCTCCGGCGGGAGGTAATCGCCCTCTTCAAACGCCTTGCGGAGAAGATATTTGCCCTTGCCATAGGTGTTTAGCTTCTTTTCGGGATCAACAGACATAACATACCTGACGAAATCCAGATCCCCGAACGGCACACGGGCTTCAAGAGAGTTCACCGAAATGCATCTGTCAGCCCGAAGAACGTCATACATATGCAGCTCGCGGATCCTCTTTTGCGACTCTCGCTGAAACTCCTCGGCAGACGGGGCAAAATCGGTGTATTTATATCCGAACAGCTCATCCGATATCTCGCCTGTCAGCAGCACACGGATGTCAGTCTGCTCATGAACAGCCTTGCAGACGAGATACATTCCTATGCTTGCCCTGACGGTGGTAATGTCAAAGGTTCCGAGCAGCGCTATAACAGGCTCAAGCGCTTCAAGAACGTCATCCTTGGTTATTATGACCTCAGTGTGATCGCTTCCTATATAATCCGCTGTCTGTTTTGCGTATTTCAGATCTATCGCGTCCTCAGACATTCCTATCGCAAAGGTTCTAATGGGCTTGCTGCTCTTTTTTGCCGCAACAGCGCAGACAAGAGAGGAGTCAAGACCGCCGGAAAGCAGAAAACCCACCTTGGCATCGGCAATAAGCCGCTTTTCGACGCCCTTGACCAGCTTCTCGCGTATCTTGCGAAAAACAATATCAAGACTATCAGGCGAATATTTTTCCACAGCCGCGATATCACAGTAGCAGGTGAACATACCGTCCTTATAGTAATGTCCCGGAGGGAAAGGGTAGATCTTCGATACAATGCCGACAAGGTTTTTGGCTTCGCTGGCAAACACTATCGTTCCCTTTTCGTCATAGCCGTAATAAAGCGGGCGGATACCTATCGGGTCACGCGCGGCAATGAACTCGCCCTTTTCGCCGTCATAGATAACGCAGGCAAACTCTGCATCCAGCATAGAAAACATTTCCACGCCGTACTCCTTATATAACGGCAGCAGGATCTCGCAGTCCGAGTCACTTTCAAAGGTATACTTTTCTTTCAGCTGCTCGCGCATCTTCTCAAAGCCATAGATCTCGCCGTTGCAGACAACATAGCTTTTGTCAAGCTTGAAAGGCTGCATTCCCTCGGGAGTAAGACCCATTATCGCCAGCCGGTGAAAGCCGAGCAGACCCTTTCCCGTGTCAATTATTCTGCTGTCATCCGGTCCTCTCGATTTAGTCCTCTCGAAGCCCCTTTTGAATTTTTCCAACGCGGCAGAGCCGCAGTAGCCCATTATTGAACACATATCAATCAATCTTTCCTGTTTAAGTTTTTTTGCCTTAAAAAACACGGTTCAGGGANNAACGTGATTTGATTTTACGGGGTTTTATTCATTAATTTTTGTCATTCGACATCCTGCAAGGCGTCGTAACCTTCTTCGCCCGTGCGGACCTTTACGACATTTTCAACATCATAAACGAAGATCTTTCCGTCACCGATATGACCAGTGTAAAGCGCCTGCTTCGCGACCTCTATAACGTGCCGTACCGGAACCTTGCTGACTACCACATCGACCTGGATCTTCGGGAGCATATTAGTTTCGACCTGAACGCCTCTGTAGTATTCCGGCTTACCCTTTTGCTGGCCGCAGCCGAGAACGTGCGAAACCGTCATGCCGGTAATACCGATCTTCATGAGAGAGTTTTTAAGTGTTTCAAACTTAGACTCCTTACATACGATCTCGATCTTGGTGAACTTATTTCCGGTCTTTTCGCCCTCTGAGAAGGTGGGCATTTTCTTTACCTCAACAGCCTCAGCCTTTGGAACGTCGCCTGAAACGAGCGTAGCAGTTTCATAACCGTAGTCAAGGTTTTCAACAGCGGGAACAAAGTCCGCATAAGCACTGGGAAGGCCGTGTTCTGTGCTGTCAAGACCCTTGATCTCTTCCTCAGCCGAAACTCTGAGGCCGACAGTATGCTTGATGATCTGGAACACTATGAACATCGTTACAGCAGTCCATGCAAGGATAGATGCAATGCCGAGAGCCTGAATACCGAAAAGCTTTGCACTTCCCGTGTAGAAAAGTCCGTCAAGACCTGCGGGGGCATCGGGGTTTGCCAAAAGGCCTACAGCCAGAGTTCCCCAGACGCCGTTTGCAAAGTGAACAGCAACCGCGCCTACAGGATCGTCGATGTGGAGCTTGAGATCGAGCAGCTCAACGACAACTACAACAAGTATGCCGCTGACAATGCCGACAACCGTTGCGCCCAAAGCATCGAGCGCATCGCAGCCCGCCGTGATGCCTACGAGTCCTGCGAGAGAACCGTTGAGACACATCGAAACGTCCGGCTTGCCGTTTTTGATCCATGTGAAGATCATTGTTGTGCAGGTGGCGACCGCAGGAGCGATCGTCGTTGTGAGGAAGATAGAGCCGAGCGAGGTGTTATCCCATGCAGCGGCACCGTTAAATCCGTACCAGCCGAACCAGAGGATGAAGCAGCCGAGAGCGCCGAGTGTTATCGAGTGACCCGGGATAGCATTTACCTTTGTCACCTTGCCGCTCTTGTCTTTAATATACTTTCCAAGACGGGGACCGAGCAGTATCGCGCCGATGAGGGCTGTAATGCCGCCGACCGTNNCCTGCGAAATCGTGGAAGCCCAGTTTTACGAGCCAGCCTTCTTTGTTCCATACCCAGCCCGCCTCGATCGGATAAACAAAGAGGGAAATAGCCGCCGAGTATATGCAGTAGGAAATGAACTTGGTTCTCTCTGCCATGGCGCCCGAAACTATCGTTGCAGCCGTTGCGCAGAAAACAAGGTTGAATACGAAGCTTGATGCGTTCTTCGAGATGAATCCGCCGAAGTCTGTGAAGATATCGAGATTCGGAACACCTATAACGCCCATTATGTAATCCTCTGACATCATCAGGCCAAAGCCAAGAAGAATAAAAACGACTGTGCCGATACAGAAGTCCATAAGGTTTTTCATTATAATGTTGCCGGCGTTTTTGGCTCTGGTAAAGCCTGTTTCCACCATCGCGAAGCCCGCCTGCATAAAGAATACGAGCGCCGCACCTATCAGAAACCATATTCCGAACGCCTCGGTCGTTACGGTTTCTTCTACTAACGTTTTGATTTCTTCCATTGTCATATTAATCAACTCCATATGTAATGCTGTGCAGCCAGATCAGGCGTTGGCTGCACAGCCAACGCCCCACTCAAGGGGGAGGGTTTCATTGTTTGCCAAAGGAGCGCTGTTTGCCCCTTCAGCCTCATTACCTTACTCCGAACAGCAGATCGCCGTAGCTGGGATAAGGCCAGTATTTCTTGGAGGTCATAGTTTCGGCCTCGTCGGCGGAAGCTCTCAGATCCTCCATAGCGGTCAGAAGCTTGTCACAGTCTGCCTTGGAGCGCTCGATGATGTCACCGATAGCGTCAACCTCGGCGATCGCGGCCTCAAGCTTTTCGGTCTTATCCTCGATCTCATCGACCAGCTCGGAAAGCTTCTTTACAAGCTTTGTTTCATAGCCGCAGGCAAGCTCGGGGGCAACTGCCTTCTTTGCCGCAAGTGTAGCGGCAAGCTCTGAAGCGTAACCCGAAACCGCGGGAGCTATGTCGGTCTTGGCCATCTCGACCATTGTGTTGGCCTCGATCTCGACAGTCTTGGAATAGTTGTCAAGCATGATATCGCATCTCGACTTCAGCTCCGCCTCGGAAAATACCTTGTGCGAAGTAAGCATCTTAACGTTCTTTTCGTCAAGCAGATGAGGCATACATTCGGGTGTGGTGCGGTAGTTGAGAAGTCCGCGTTTTTCGGTGGCTTCCTTGATCCATGCCTCATCATAGCCGTTTCCGTTGAATATAATATTCTTGTGCTCCTTGATCGTTGTGCGGATAAGCTCGTGAAGCTTGGAGTTAAAGTCCTCCGCGGACTCAAGCTCATCTGCATATATCTTCAGACTCTCTGCAACCGCGCTGTTGAGCATAATGTTTGCGCAGGCAATGCTGTTTGAAGAACCGAGCATACGGAACTCGAACTTGTTACCCGTGAAAGCAAACGGTGAGGTACGGTTGCGGTCGGTGGTATCCCTGTTGAACTTGGGAAGAACGTCAACACCGAGCTTCATCTGAGTCTTTTCGGCGCTGCTGTAGGGTGTTTCGTTCTCAATAGCCTCTAAAACGGCGTTCAGCTCATCGCCGAGGAAGATCGAAACGACCGCAGGCGGCGCCTCGTTCGCTCCCAGACGGTGGTCATTGCCGGCAGTCGCTACAGAAAGACGAAGCAGATCCTGATAATCGTCTACCGCCTTGATAACAGCGCACAAAAACAGCAGGAACTGAGCATTCTCATAAGGTGTTTCTCCGGGTGAAAGAAGATTAACGCCCGTATCGGTGGCAATCGACCAGTTGTTGTGCTTGCCGCTGCCGTTNNGGGCTTTTCATGGAGCAGGCAGACAAGTCCGTGCTTTGAGGCGACCTTCTGCATTATCTCCATTGTAAGCTGGTTGTGATCCGTCGCTATGTTGGTAGTAGTGTAGATGGGAGCCAGCTCATGCTGAGCGGGAGCAACCTCGTTATGCTCGGTTTTTGCAAGTATTCCGAGCTTCCACAGCTGATCGTTCAGATCCTCCATGAACTCGGCAACTCTGGGCTTGATAACGCCGAAATAGTGATCCTCCATCTGCTGACCCTTGGGCGGCTTGGCGCCGAACAGAGTCCTGCCTGTAAATCTCAGGTCGGGGCGCTCGTCGTACATCTCCTTTGTAATAAGGAAGTACTCCTGCTCGGGACCTACCGAAGTGCGGACGCACTTGACGCTCTCATTTCCGAAAAGCCGAAGCACACGCAGCGCCTGCNNTATTCCTGCTCCCAACCCAGATATGAGTAAACCTTCTTGACGTTAGGATCAAACATCTGGCATATCGGGGTTGCCGCGTCGCTCACTGCCTTCAGGGCTCTTTTAAGAGGTGTCTTATAGTCCAGTGCCTCGCCGGTATAGGAGATGAACACCGTCGGTATGCAGAGGGTATCGCCCTGGATAAACACGGGCGACGTCGGATCCCAGGCGGTGTAGCCTCTCGCCTCGAAGGTCGCGCGGAGGCCGCCGGACGGGAATGACGACGCGTCAGGCTCGCCCTTGATAAGCTCCTTGCCTGAAAACTCCATTATAACCCCGCCGTCCGGCGAGGGAGAAATGAAGCTGTCGTGCTTTTCCGCTGTAACGCCTGTCAGAGGCTGGAACCAGTGAGTGTAGTGGGTAACGCCGTTGGCTGTTGCCCAATCCTTCATTGCCGCCGCAACCGCATTGGCAACGCTGATGTCAAGCTTTGCCCCTTCGTCTATGGTCCTCTTCAGTGACTGATAGGTCTTTGCCGACAAGGTCGCTTTCATGACTCTGTCGTCGAATACCAGACTGCCGAATTCTTCGGGAACCGATGTTGTTGCTTTCATAATAATTTCTCCTTTTCTTAAAAGACAAACCTCATAATTTATCTTTTTTATTGCCTGATAACGAAAAGGACGCCTTCGAGCCTTTCAGCTCCAAGACGTCCTTGCCTTTATGCTTCGTATTATACACCCGCTGTATGCGTTTGTCAACCCCGTTTTGCAACTTTTGTAAATAATCTTGCAAAAACAAGCTATATGTGTACGTGTTTTTGGAGAAATTAGTCTAAAATATTTTCAAGTTGCAATTTTGCTATTGACAAGTTTCAAATCCGGGTGTATAATACACCTAATGAGCAAAGGCGTTCATTTCAGGCGGGAGCATTGAGGTTCCCAGCCTGTTTTGTGCGCCTTTTTTATTGCAAACGACAAAATATTTTGGCGTTTGCAATTTGCCGATACGCACGCAGCGAACTTAAGTGAGCGAATGTGCGAGGCAATAAAATCAAAATTATGTTAATGTTAAAGGGGAAATGCCAAAATGATGCGTGAAGGTCAGGTCAGAATACCGTCAGGCTGCGCAATCGCGGCGGTCATATCAAAAGAGGGAAATAAAATTCCCGGAGATTTGATCTCAGAGGCCATGAAGCCCATGCACGACCGTTCCAACGGATTGGGCGGCGGCTTTGCGGGATACGGTATCTATCCGGAATACAAGGATTTCTACGCACTGCATATGTTTTTCGACAGCCGAGCCGCAAGAAAAGACTGTGAGGTCTTTTTGAAGGAACGCTTTGAAATAGTCAAATCGGAAAGCCTGCCAACCCGCAAGGTTCCCGCCATCACTGACGAGCCTATAATCTGGCGCTACTTCGTTTCTCCGCTGAAGTCGATGCTCGCTTCCATGCAGCTTGACGAAAAGGAGTATGTTGCAAACTCGGTAGTAAAGATCAACACCGAGGCCGAGGGCGCTTACGTTTTTTCAAGCGGCAAGAATATGGGGACCTTCAAGGCTGTCGGCTTCCCCGAAGACGTCGGCGTTTTCTACAGACTTGATGAATACGAGGGCTACTCTTGGACAGCCCACGGAAGATATCCGACCAACACCCCCGGCTGGTGGGGCGGCGCGCATCCGTTCACTCTGCTTGATTACTCGATCGTTCATAACGGAGAAATATCCTCCTATGACGCCAACCGCAGGGCTATCGAAATGTTCGGATACAAATGCAATCTTCAGACAGACACAGAGGTCATCACTTATATAATGGACTACCTTATAAGAGTGCAGGGGCTGACTCTCGGCGAGGCGGCAAGTGTTGTCGCGGCGCCGTTCTGGAGCACCATAGAATCAAAAAACGACGAGGATGAAAAGAAAAAGCTTCGTTTTCTCAGAACGGCTTTTCCAAACTTCCTGATAACAGGCCCGTTTTCGATCGTTCTCGGCTTTTCGGGCGGGCTTATGGCTCTGAACGACAGGCTTAAACTTCGCTCGATGGTTGTCGGCGAAAAGGGCGACAGGGTTTTCATCGCGAGCGAGGAGGCAGCCATTCGTACAATGGAGCCTGACGCCGAAAACATCTGGTCACCCGCAGGCGGCGAACCTGTTATAGTTAGAGTAAAGGACGGTAAATTCTGATGAATATAGAGTATATCTACCCTGAGTTCGAGGTTGTAAGAAACCCCGACCGCTGCATAAAGTGCAGGGTCTGCGAGCGGCAATGCGCAAACGAAGTTCATTCCTACGACAGCGAGCGCGGCGTTATGATAAGCGACGAGGCAAAGTGCGTCAACTGTCAGAGATGTGTTTCCCTCTGCCCGACAAGAGCGCTGAAGATAGTCAAAAGCGACTGCTCCTTCCGCGAAAACGCCAATTGGCAAACCGATACCATAAGAGAAGTCTATAAGCAGGCTTCAAGCGGCGGAGTGCTGTTGTCATCTATGGGCAACCCAAAGCCGCTCCCGATCTACTGGGATAAGCTTTTGATAAACGCCTCGCAGGTCACAAACCNNCCGCCTATCGACCCGCTCCGTGAGCCTATGGAAACAAAGGTCTTTCTCGGCAAAAAGCCGGATAAGATCGAGCGCTGCGAGGACGGCAGGCTCAAATGTGAGCTTCCGCCTCAGCTTGAGCTTTCTGTTCCGATAATGTTCTCGGCAATGAGCTACGGCTCCATAAGCTACAACGCCCATGCGGCGCTGGCAAGAGCGGCGACCGAGCTTGGTATTTGCTACAACACCGGCGAGGGAGGCCTTCACGAGGATTTCTACTGCTACGGCCCGAATACAATCGTTCAGGTCGCTTCGGGTCGCTTCGGAGTCCACAAGGATTACCTTGAAGCAGGAGCGGCTATCGAAATAAAAATGGGTCAGGGCGCAAAGCCCGGCATCGGAGGACATCTCCCGGGTGCGAAGATCGTCGGCGACGTTTCGCGCACAAGAATGATCCCCGAGGGCAGCGACGCTATCTCGCCCGCACCTCACCACGACATCTATTCAATAGAAGATCTGCGTCAGCTTGTTTTTTCGCTCAAGGAAGCCACGGAATACAAAAAGCCTGTGATCGTCAAGGTCGCTGCTGTTCATAACATCGCAGCTATCGCAAGCGGTATTGCCCGCAGCGGCGCTGATATCATCGCTATCGACGGATTCAGAGGCGGCACCGGCGCAGCACCGACAAGAATACGCGACAACGTGGGAATCCCGATCGAGCTTGCACTAGCCTCGGTTGACCAGCGGCTTCGCGATGAGGGGATCAGAAACAACGTTTCTCTTGTTGTCGGAGGAAGCATAAGAAGCGCCGCCGATGTCGTTAAGGCCATAGCCCTCGGCGCCGACGCCTGCTACATAGCCACAGCTGCCCTTCTGGCGCTCGGCTGCCACCTTTGCAGGACCTGTCAGACAGGAAAATGCAACTGGGGTATTGCCACACAGCGTCCCGATCTTGTAAAAAGGCTCAACTATGAGGTCGGCAGTCAGCGGCTTGTTAACCTTATTACAGCATGGAAGCACGAGATCAAGGAGATCATGGGCGGAATGGGTGTTAACTCGATCGAGGCCTTGCGCGGAAACAGACTTATGCTCCGCGGAGTCGGGCTGAACCAAAAGGAGCTTGACATTCTCGGCGTTAAACACGCAGGGGAATAAGCGGCACAACGACCGAAGGGAAAGGATAGATTATAATGAAGCGAATTTACGTCAACGAACAATGGTGCCTTGGCTGTCACCTCTGCGAATACAACTGCGCTTTTGCCAACATGAACAAGGACGGCGCATTCCGCGAGCAGGCTATGGCAGATGCACTCAAGGACGTTAAGATCAACCCGAAGATTAAGGTCGAAGAAAACGGCAGTATCTGCTTTGCCGTTAACTGCCGCCACTGCGATGACCCTATTTGCGTTAAAAGCTGCATTTCAGGCGCTCTGACAAAGCAGGACGGAGTGATCCGCATCGACCGCGACAAATGCGTCGGCTGCTACACCTGCATAATGGTATGTCCATACGGCGCGATCATGCCGTCTGACGGCATACCGGTCCAGAAGTGCGAGCTTTGCCTTAACAACACCTGCGGCGAGCCGGCCTGCGTCAAGGGCTGCCCCAACAAAGCGATAGTTTACGAGGAGAGATGAAAATGAAATATGTTATTGAATTAATAGATAGTTCACTTTTTGGCNNTGCATTGAGGGAATAAGAGAAAACGACAAGACCGGCGAGATCACTGTTGTTTCAAACGAAAGCTATCACACCTACTCCCGTCCGCTTATCTCATATCTGCTTTGGGGAAAAACTGACGAGCAGCGAATGAAGTACCGTCCCGACAGCTTTTACAAGGATAACGGCGTTAAAACAATGCTCGGAAAAACGGTCGTTAAGATAGACCCTGACAGCAAAAGCGTCGTTCTTGATGATAATTCGTCCCTCAGCTACGACAAGCTGCTTGTCGCGACCGGCTCAAAGCCGTTTATCCCGCCTATGGAGGGGCTTGAAACGGTCGAAAACCGATTTACATTTATGACTCTCGATGACGCAAAGGCGCTTGATGCGGCTCTGACAGAAAACAGCCGTGTTCTTATTATCGGCGCAGGCCTTATCGGACTGAAATGCGCCGAGGGCATTTTCGACAAGGTCGGAAATCTGACCGTCATAGACCTTGCGGACCGCATTCTGCCCTCAATTCTGGACGAAAAAGGCTCGGAGCTTATGAAAACATTCCTGGAGGAAAAGGGTATCAAATTCCGGCTGGGCGTGAGTGCTAAAAAGCTTGAGCAGCACAAGGCTATCCTAACCGACGGCAGCGAGATACCTTTCGATGTGCTTGTTATGGCTGTGGGAGTTAGGCCAAACACCGAGCTGGTCGCCGAGGCAGGCGGCGAGGTAGACAGAGGAATTTCCACCGATGAGAATTCACGCACAACTCTTCCTGACGTTTATGCGGCGGGCGACTGTGCAAAGAGCCGCGACATCACCACCGACACCGACCGCATTCTTGCGCTTTTGCCGAATGCCTATATGCAAGGGCTGTCGGCAGGCAGAGATATGACCGGAGTTACTCAGCCCTTCACTACAGCTATGCCGATGAACGCCATAGGCTTCTTCGGATACCACATAATCACAGCCGGCTCTTATGACGGAGATGAAACCGTTTTTTCGGACGGCCGCAGCTACAAGAAGCTTGTCGTCAAGGATAATACCCTAAAGGGCTTTATTATGATCGGCGATATATCGCGGGCAGGGATCTACACAAAGCTTATCCGCGAAAAAACACCACTTGACTCTATAGACTTTGCACTGATAGCCGAAAATCCGCAGCTTAGCGCCTTTTCGGCAGACGAACGCGCAAAGCAGCTGGGAGGTAAGAAATAATGAACATATCCGCAAAGGAAAAGGATTTTCAGGAGCTGAACGAAATAATCAGACGATCATCGGACAGCGACATCGTTATCGACAGCTGTCTTGGTCAGCGCTATATAGGTGCGGGACTTTCAGATAAACGCATATCGGTTTTCGGCACACCGGGCAACGCTTTGGGAGCTTATCTCAACGGAGCTGAGGTAACAGTCTGCGCCAATGCTCAGGATGCAGTCGGTGACACGATGAACGACGGAAGGATCGTCATTCACGGAAATGTAGGCGACGCGGTGGGCTATGCGATGCGCGGCGGCAGGATATTCATAAAGGGCAACGCAGGCTATCGTGCGGGCATACATATGAAGGCATACAAGGAAAAGAAGCCGATTATTGTTATAGGCGGAACGACGGGAAGCTTTCTCGGTGAATATCAGGCGGGCGGATTGATCATCGTTCTGGGGCTGAACGCCGGCGGCAAACGGCTTGTCGGAAATTTCCCCTGCACAGGAATGCATGGCGGAAAGATGTTTCTGCGCGGTGATCTGACGGGCATACACTTTACTCATCAGGTCAAAAAGGCTGAGGCCTCTGCGGAGGATCTTGAAGAGATCCGAGCCTATGTCGAGGAATACTGCGATCTGTTCGGCGGCAATGCGGACGACATTTTAAAATCGCGTTTTACTATGGTCGTTCCCGACTCCGCCAACCCCTACAAGCAGCTCTATGTTGCAAACTGAAAATTCACAGTCCACAAATAAATCAAAGCTCTCCGAAATCTATACATCGGAGAGCTTTTTTTCTCGTGCGACACAAAAAGGGCAGCGTTACGCTGCCCCCTCAGACTCCTCTTTCCCTTACACTAACCCCCATAGTGTTTTCATACGTTTGAGGGTGAGATGGCATAGATGTATTATCTTTTACGCTTCTATTAGGAAAAAATGTTTTATACACTGTTGCAATCGTTCGGTTTGTTTTTAGAATGACACGCCGTCAAACTATCTTTCTGCCTAACCTATTCTGAAAATAGGCGGCAATGGGTCCAGCGGTACGCTGGTGCAGCTTTAAGCTGCCACGCCGTCAAGCTGTCTCTCTAACTAGTCTATATCATAAAAAGGCGGCATCAGGTGAAGCTTTAAGCTTCCCAGCTCTGCAAGACCGCATATAAGCTTCTAAGCAGAGTAACTACTGCAAAGGGAACCGCCCCCCAAAGGGCGAACCTTGACTTTCGCGGCTTACAGAAACGAAAGCTGTAGCAAACGGCGATCTCTGTCATAAACACCATAAGAGCGGCGGNNGACAAACGCCTCTCCGGAGGCTCGCTTGCCGGTCAGCCCGAATATCAGATCCCAGCCGACATAAAACGGCCGAAAGGCTATCCATGCCGCCACGGTCATAAACACCGCATTGCCGATATACAGCCGCTTTGCGGCGGTGGTGTCCTCCTGCTTACGCATCTTCGCTCACCGCTTCCCCGATAATTTCACGCAGACGGTCAACTCCCTCGCCGCTTTCCGATGAGGTAACGACGCAGGTTATATCCTCAAAGCAGGGAATCTCCCCGGCAAACGCTTTAAGTCTTTGTTCGCGCTGAGTTTTTTTCAGCTTATCCGCCTTAGTAAACAGGATAACAAACGGTATCTCGCTGTCGATCATATAATTTATCATCTGCAGATCGTCTTCACTCGGGGCGTGCCGCATATCGACCAGCTGGCACACAAGCCGCAGATCCCTGTCAAAATCACCGAGATAACCGCCTATAAGACCCTGCCATCTCCGCTTTTCCTCTTTTGCGACCTTGGCATAGCCGTAGCCGGGAAGGTCAACAATATAGATTCTTTCCACACCGTAGAAATTAATTGTTGCGGTTTTTCCCGGCACTGCGCTGACTCTTGCAAGAGCCTTGCGCCCGAAAAGCCTGTTTATCAGCGAAGACTTTCCGACATTGCTCCTCCCGGAAAAGGCGATCTCCGCCCTGTCAGAAGCGGGGATCTGACCGAACGTTCCGTATGAGCAAACAAATTCCGCCCCGCTGAAGTTTATCATATCCGCTGTCCTTTCGGTATATCGTCAGTTCTGTTTGCCGAAGCTCTGCCGCGGCTTCCGGACTTGCTTATTGGCTTGGCGCTCGCCTTCTTCTCTTTTGATACAAGCGCAGCATCAAGCACATCGCCAATTCTCTCTGCAAAGACAAAGTGTATTTCGCTCTTGATCTTATCGTCGATCTCGTCAAGATCTCCCATATTCGCCTTAGGTATTATTACTGTCCTTATGCCGTCCTTATAAGCTGCCATGGTTTTCTCCCGAAGCCCGCCTATAGCGAGGACCTTACCTGTCAGCGTGATCTCACCTGTCATGGCGACATCTGCTCTTACAGGGATTTTTGCGAGTGCCGAAACAAGTGCTGTTACAAGGGTTACGCCCGCGCTCGGGCCGTCCTTGGGGACAGCGCCCTCGAGAGCATGGATATGGATATCTCTCGTTTTATAGAAATCAGGGTCGATGCCGTACTTTTCGGCAACGCTTCGGCTGTAAGAAACAGCGATCTTCGCGCTTTCTTTCATAACATCGCCGAGTGAGCCTGTGGTTTCAACGGCGCCCTTTCCGTTCAAAGTGATGACCTCGAGCGGCATAAGCACTCCGCCGACGGAAGTCCACGCAAGGCCGTTTACCTCGCCTATCGAGTCTTTCTTGGCAATGCTGTCGGGGAGATATTTGGGTGCGCCGAGATATTTTTGCAGATTTCTGGCGGTATAGCCGATCTTCTCAACTCCCTCCTCGACGATCTCCGCGGCGGCCTTTCTGCAAAGCGAAGCTATCGCTCTTTCGAGCTTACGCACACCGGCTTCTCTTGTATAGCTGTCGATTATCTCATATATTGCCGACGGCGCAAACCGGACCTTTGAAGCCTTCAGTCCGTTAGCTGCGAGCTGCTTGGGAACAAGATGCTTTACGGCGATATTGAATTTTTCCTCTCTTGTGTAGCTGGAAAGCTCTATGACCTCCATTCTGTCGAGAAGCGGAGGCTGGATCGTATCCAAGGTGTTGGCTGTGCAGATAAACAGCACCTTGCTCAGATCAAAAGGCATCTCGATATAGTGGTCGCGGAAAGTAACATTCTGCTCAGAATCGAGAGCCTCAAGCAGTGCTGAGCTTGGGTCACCGTGTGTATCGCTGGTCAGCTTATCGATCTCATCAAGCAGCATAACGGGGTTATTTGTTCCGCACTTTTTGATAGCGTCCATAATTCTGCCGGGCATCGCGCCTATGTATGTCTTTCTGTGTCCTCTTATGTCCGCCTCGTCACGGACGCCTCCCAGCGACACTCTTACATACTTTCTGCCGAGAGCCTCGGCGATCGAGCGGCCTATTGAAGTCTTGCCGACTCCGGGAGGGCCGACAAGGCATAAGATCTGTCCCTTGATCTCAGGGGATAACTGCCGCACGGCGATGTTTTCAAGTATTCTCTCCTTGACCTTTTTCAAACCGTAGTGATCTCTGTCGAGGATCTCTCTTGCCTTGGCGACATCGCAGGTCTCATCCGAGGAGGTATTCCACGGCAGCGCCAGACAGGTGTCAAGGTATTCAGATATCAGTGCTGCTTCCTGCGAGGCAGGCGGCATTTTTCTCATTCTCTTTAACTCTGAAAGAAGCTTGTTTTCGCACTCGCTGTTCAGATCGCAGCCTGCGATTTTTGCAGCGTAGTCGTCGTTCTCGTCCTCCTCCTCGGCTCCCATTTCGTTAAGCTCTCTCGAGATCGCGTACTTCATTTCACGCAGATACTGTTCTCTCTGCAAAGAGTCGAACTGCTCCGCGACGCGCTCCTGAATAGTCTTTTCAAGCTCCGCGAGCTTGCATTCTCTTGAAATAATCATCGCCAGCTTTTCCAGCTTATCGTCTACCGAATCAGCCTCGAGCAGCGCCTGCTTATCGTCTGCCGAAAGAGGCATATTGAAGGCTATCCGCTCAAAGGTCTCCTGCGGGAGCTTTGCCGCAGCAATGCTTACAAGCACATTCTCCGGCATATTGTGAGTAAGAGCAGAATATTTTTTGAATGCTCTTTTTGCCTCGCGAACGGTCGCCTCTATCTCCTCATAGCTCCTGCGGCTGACCGCATAGTTTTCCATGCACTCGCACTCACACTCAAGTGCATTCTGGTTTATAACATAGAGTTTTTTCAGTCTGGCCTTCTGAAATCCTGCCACAAGCACCCTCGAAAGGCCCTCATTGCCTCTGACGATCTGCTTTACCACAGCGATAACACCGATCGGGCAAAGGTCGTCTATCTCCGGATTTTCTACGGTTATATCCTTCTGCACGGTCAGAAAGATACGTCTGCCGGTTTTCATAGCGTTTGCGATCGAATTGAGCGAACGTTCTCTGGCTATATCGAACTGGACCGTCATATTCGGCAGGACCACAACATCTCTCATCGCAACGGCGGGAAGAAACTTCTCTACCCCGGCCTGCTCATATATTTTATTTTCATTATTTTCATTATTTTCATTATTTTCGTTGTTCATTGTTTTCTCCTTCTGCTCCGCAAAATGCGCGGACTGTAGTCTACAGAGATTATATCAAAAAACAATATGCTTTTCAAGACAAAATTTTTAGGTGAATTTTATGCCCAGATATGTAACGGGCTGCACCAAATAGGATACAGCCCGCTTTCAACATATTGGTCGCTTTGCAGACCGGATCAGTCCGCAACGTAAGGAATAAGTGCAACGTGTCTTGCCTTCTTGATAGCAGCAGTAAGCTCTCTCTGATGATAGGCGCAGGTTCCTGTAACACGTCTGGGGAGAATCTTGGCTCTCTCGGTCATGCACTTGCGAAGCTTGGCAACATCCTTATAATCAATCTTTTCAGCTCTGTCAACACAGAACATACAAACCTTCTTGCGGGACCTCTTCTGAGGTCTGCCGTTCATGGTCTTTTCCATAAATTAATTCCTCCTTTTTCAGCATTAAAAAATGAAGAAACAAATCAGAACGGTGCGTCGTCGTCCTTTATAACGTCCTCAAAATCCGAAAGTGAGCCGATACTTACATTCGAGCCTTCAGACGCGCGGCTGTCGCTCCTCGGAGCCGATACGCTCTGCTGATAGGACCTTTCGTAGCCGCCCTCTTTCTTGGCTTCTCCCGTAAAGGATGCGCTGTCAACATACACCTCGGTCACATAATGCTTTACGCCGTTCTTATCGTCATAGTTTCTTGTTCTGAGGTTTCCCTCGATAGCGATCATTCTGCCCTTGGCAAAATACTTCGCGATAAATTCCGCATTCTTGTTCCACGCAACGCAGGTAATAAAGTCAGCCTGGCGCTCCTCGCCCTGCTTGACAAACGATCTGTCCACCGCCACATTAAACGTAAGCACTGCGCTTCCGCCGGTCGTCTGCTTCAGAACCAGATCCTGCGAAATTCTTCCCATCAAAATTACTCTGTTCAACATAATTACATCACCATTAACCCTTCTGACTCTTGTTCAATAAGCTTCTTTTTCACAGCACTGTCAGCTGCTTTTCTTTTACGCAACCGTAACAAGGAAACGGAGAACGCCGTCTGTGATGTTCAAGATACGCTCCAGCTCTGCCGGGAAGTCCGGTTTAGCAGTGAAGTTCCAAACAACATAGTAGCCCTCGGTTTCGTAGTTGATAGCATAAGCCAGCTTCTTCTTGCCCCATTCGTCAACCGAAATGTCCTCGGCTTCTGCGGCTATCATCTCAGCAAACTTTGCCTCGACAGCCTTAGCTGCCTCCTCGCCGTCCTTCACGCTGAAAACTATCATAGCCTCATACTTTTCGTTAAGCTTTGCCATAAACTATAGCACCTCCTTCTGGATTACAGCCCGCACTCTCTTTCGTACGAGCAAGGATCGCCGACTGCCCTTTGCAGCCGTACCATAACAGTATAACACAGCTTTGTCCGCTTGTCAATACCCGATTTCAAAGTTTTTGCCGTCCGTTTTCCGTCCTTAACGGGTGACTTTCTCCGGATCACCCAAAACTCAAATCAAAAAAACTGAAGAATATCTGTTCTGAAGTGAACTGCAATAAGCGCCAGAACCGAGAGGGTCATATAAATAACAAACGAAAGTATCAGAACGCCTGTGCTGGTTCCGCCTTTTCGGGATATCGCTCCGCTGTCGCCGCCGGTTGCCTTGATGCCGTCTATATCGTTCTTGGCTTTTCTGTAATACCAGAAATTCGCGAACAGCCCGCATATGATTTGCAGTGCCCAGGAACCGAAATAGCAAATGTTATAGCAGTTTGCGAACCATCTTGAATTAACGTTTATATTATTCGTCAAAACTGTCAGACCGCTGCCTAGCAGCTTAACATAGTCGCTGTTTTCCTGAAACATATAAACAAGGCTCGGAACAGACAGAACAAACATTGCAAGTGCCATCAGAAAGCCGCGCATATACATTTTTCTGTAGAAGAAATAAAACTCGGGGAAGAGAAATGCCACAAAGCTGAAGCTTGCCTTTTTTGCAAATTTCGCAAACCTGATAAACTGGGCCATAAAATATCCCCTGTTTGTTCCGACATACCCCGCATACTCGCCCAAGGTATTTCCGTCGATATCGCTGTCGGCAGTGAACCGCTGAGTCTGCATTCCGAACATGGGGTTTCCGAAGCCGCCGTAAGGATTCTGGGGATTCCCGTAAGGTCCTTGACCCTGCGCCCCTTGACCGCGCATTCCCTGAGGGTTGTCGTTAAAGCTCTGCTGCGCCCCCTGCTGTATACCTAACGGCAGACCGCAGTAATTACAGAAAAGTGCGTCTGCGGGATTTTCGCCGCCGCATCTTGCACACTTAACGTTTTCGCCTCCGCTTCTTTCGGCCGCTTCCTTTGCCTGCTGATCGGCAGACCACGAGCCGCCGTTTTCATGCAGGCTGTAGTTGATGCACTCGCCTTTTTCCATATAACAGGCTCTGTGATAAGGTGTTCCGCAGTCGGGGCAAACGACTATGTCGTCGCCCTCGTCAAACTCCCTGTCGCAGACAATGCATTTCTTTCCTTTGTAATCAATCATCTTCAGACTCCTTTCGGTCTGTGTTGTTCTCTTCCGATAATATACATTATTATATATATAATATATACCACATAACGCCCGATAAATCAAGCGGAGTAAATAATATTTCACATAATTTTCACTAAGGCAACACCGCATAATT
>DLOT01000010.1:0-484 GCA_002479715.1 Ruminococcus sp. UBA7477
GATTTTCGGAGCGGGAATGATAAGAATACAGCTTACGGCATTTGCATTCGGGATAATAGCCGTTGCCGCGACATGGGTCTGCGGCTCGGGCCGCGGGAAAGGGCTTAATTCAGTGGTTCTTTCGGGGATCATGATAGGCTCGCTGTTTTCGTCGCTGGTGTCGCTTATCAAGTTTACCGCCGACACCGAAACACAGCTTCCTGCCATAACTTATTGGCTGATGGGAAGCCTTTCGGGAGCGGGCTATGAGTCGCTCAGACTTGGTGCGCCGTTTATTATAGCGGGAGTTGCGGTTTTGCTGGCTCTTCGCTGGCGGCTGAACGTTTTGCCGCTCGGGGAAGATGAGGCGAGATCTCTTGGCATAAACATCAAAGCCCTTCGGGCGGTGACGGTCATTTGCGCGACTGCGGTAACAGCCTCGTGCGTTTCAATGTGCGGTCAGGTCGGCTGGGTAGGGCTGTTGGTGCCGCACATCTGCCGAATG
>DLOT01000010.1:567-10204 GCA_002479715.1 Ruminococcus sp. UBA7477
GATATCTGTATTGACTGCGATGATCGGCGCACCGTTTTTCATAATCCTGATGAGAAAAAGCGGGGGGTGGAGATTATGACGCTTTCCGTCAGCGGCGGCTGCTTTGCCTATGGTGGGCAGACCGTTTTAAAGGACATTGATTTTTCGGCAGGCGAGGGTGATGTTCTGGCGATCCTCGGCCCGAACGGCGCCGGAAAGACCACACTGCTTCGCTGCATAATGGGCTTTTTGAAGTGGCAAAGCGGCGGAAGCTATATTGACGGAATAAGCATAAGATCCGTTCCGCAGAGAAAGCTTTGGCAGCAAATGGCCTATGTTCCGCAGGCGAAGGAGTTCACCTCCTCGGCGACTGTCCGCGAAGCTGTGATGCTCGGCAGAATGGGTCGGACGGGTCTTTTCTCACAGCCTTCAAGAGAGGATCAGGCTGCGGCGGAGGAGGCTCTCGATTCCTTCGGAATACTTCCTTTGGCAGACAAGAGCTGCCGGCAGATAAGCGGAGGAGAGCTGCAGATGGTGCTGATAGCCCGGGCGATCGCTTCAGGGCCTAAGCTTCTTATACTCGATGAGCCGGAGTCAAATCTGGATTTCCGAAATCAGCTTATAGTTCTGAATGCGGTTTCCGACCTCGCCAAAAAGGGAATAACCTGCGTTTTTAACACACATTATCCCGCGCACGCTCTTCAGCGCGCCAACAAGGCGCTGCTTTTGCAAAAAGGCGGCGGGTGCATATTCGGCGATGCGGCAAGAGTGGTCACGGAGGATAATATTGAGCGCTGCTTCGGAGTCAGGGCAGTCATAGGAGAGGTCGAAACCGAGGAGAACATTTTTCGCAGCGTACTGCCGCTTGAGCTTTCGGAAGGGATTCGGAAAACCGAGAGCGAGAGCCGAATTGCGGTCGTTTCGATAATCGCTCCCGACAGCATTCATGAGAAGCAGGCGGAGAAGATAAACGAGATCCTGCACAGGTACAGCGAGTTTTTCATCGGACGAATGGGGATGCCCTACAGAAAGCGAAGGGTGAACATAATAACTCTGACGCTTGAGGCTGCTGCGGAGGAAATATCCGCTTTGGTTTCCGAGCTGACGCTTATCGGCGGAGTTAGCGTAAAGGCAACATATGCCAAGAAAACAGGCGAAGCATAAAGACTGTGGATTTGAACGAAAACAAAATGTGATAAGGAGAGATCTATGTGATAAAGATTGCTGTATACGGAAAGGGCGGTATAGGCAAGTCCACGACTGTTGCAAATGCGGCGGCGGCGCTTGCCGAAAAGGGTTTAAGGGTCATGCAGATAGGCTGTGATCCGAAAGCCGATTCGACGGTGCTTCTGCGCGGAAAAGATCAGCCGACTGTCCTTGATCTTGTGAGAAGCGGCAGGGATTTTTCTCTTGATGATATGGTCAGCATCGGCTTTGGCGGCGTCATATGCGTTGAAGCGGGAGGTCCGACCCCCGGCAGCGGCTGTGCAGGCAGAGGAATCATCGCGGCGCTTGAAAAGCTTGCCGAAAAGGGCGCTTATGAAGAATACAAACCGGACGTTGTTTTTTATGATGTTCTGGGCGATGTTGTGTGCGGAGGCTTTTCGATGCCGATGCGTCAGGGCTATGCCGACAGGGTGTTTATAATAACCTCGGGAGAGAATATGGCTATTCACGCAGCCGCAAATATCGCCATGGCTATCGACGGATTCAAGAACCGCGGCTATGCTTCACTCGGCGGCATTATCCTTAACCGCCGCGATGTTGCGCGCGAGGACGAAAAGGTCGCGGAGCTTTGCAGCGATATAGGCTCCGGGCTGGTCGGCGTTCTTTCGCACAGCAATACCGTCGCGCAGGCTGAGGAGCTTGGAAAAACCGTTATTGAGGCTTTTCCTCAGAGCGATATGGCAAAACAATATCGCGACTTGGCTGACAGTCTTATGAAGATCTGCGGGGTGAGCGAAGATGCTTAAGCGTATCAATGGAACGGATCCGTTTTTGGCAAGCATAAAGATCTCCGACGCAAAATATCCTGCTCCTTTTCCCTCACAGCTTGAATACGGCTGCCCTGCAAGGGGAACCTGGAACATCGTTCATACAGGATTTCTCATTCCGCAGGCGCATGAGATCTTTGTCTGCGCCGAGGGGTGTCTGCGCGGAGTTGTGCTGACAGCTGCCGAAATGAATGCCTCCGACCGCTTTTCTACAGTAGAGGTGCGTGAGCAAAATCTGCTTGACGGCGATATGGAGCAGCTCATCATCGAAGGGGTGACAGACATTCTGGGCAGTCTTGACTACAAGCCCCGCGCCGTTTTGGTGTACACAAGTTGTATACATCACTTTGTCGGCTGCGACCTAGGGCTTGTTTACAGGACACTTCGGGAGCGCTTTGCAGATATAGACTTTACCGACTGCTATATGACCCCGATCATGCGGAAAAGCGGCCTTACACCGGATCAGCTGATGAGGCAGCAGCTTTACAGCCTGATAAGCCTTCGCGAGAAAGATCCGAAGAAGATCAATATTATCGGCAACAATCTGCCGACCGACAAAGCCTGCGAGCTTTTCGGCTTGGCGCAGGAGGCGGGATATGAGATACGCGAGATAACCGATTGCAAGACCTACGACGAATATCAGTCGCTCGGTGAGGCTTCGGCAAATATCTGCTTCAACCCCGTTTCTAAATGCAGCGGAGAGGAGCTGGAAAAGCGTCTTGGGCAGAAGCTTTTGTATTTGAAGACGTCATTTTCATACGACGAGATAGAAAAGCAGCTCAGCGCACTTTGCGGCTATATGGGCGTTCGGACTCCCGACTTTTCAAAGAGTCGCGAACGATGTGAAAACGCCCTGAGGCAGACCCGTGAGATCATCGGAGATGCCCCTGTAGTTATCGACTATACAGCCGTGCTAAGGCCACTTTCGCTGGCTCGGCTCCTTCTGACCCACGGCTTCAATGTAACGGCAGTATATGCAGACGGCTTTACCGGGGAGGAGCGGGAGGATTTTGACTTTCTCAAAATGCATTTTCCTCAGCTGGATTTGTTCCCGACTGTCAATGTCAGGATGCGCTCCGTTTGCCGCACGAGAGAAAGCAAAACGCTTGCGATCGGTCAGAAGGCTGCATACTTTACCGGAACGCGAAACTTTGTCAATATCGTTGAGAACGGCGGAATGTACGGCTTTGAGGGGATAATAAAGCTGTGCGGCCTTATCAGTGACGCTTGGACTTCCGAGAAGGATACGCGCAGGCTTATACAAATAAAAGGAATGGGGTGCGGCTGCGTATGAGCAATTTGAAAAATCAGACGGCGGCGTTTATTTCCACCTATGCTTCGGACACCTCAGGGGTCTGCTCGGCGCTTTATGAGCTTGGCGGAATGACTATAATGCACGACGCCTCGGGCTGTAATTCGACCTACAACACTCACGACGAGCCTCGCTGGTATGATTTTGACAGCTACGTTTTCATTTCTGCACTGACAGAGATGGAGGCTATTATGGGAGATGACGGAAAGCTTATCTCCGATATCGTTTCGGCAGCAAAGGAGCTGAAGCCGAAATTTGTCGCCGTTGCGGGAACGCCTATTCCAATGATGACCGGCTTTGATTTCAAGGCGATAGCCAATGAGATCGAAAGGCAGACGGGTCTGCCTGCCTTCGGCTTTGATACCAACGGTATGCACACATACGTTTCGGGAGCCGCAAAGGCATTCAGGGCGGTGGCAGACAGGTTTATTACCGATAAGCTCGGGAAAACATCCGGACTGTCCGTCAACCTGTTGGGGGCTACACCGCTTGACTTTTCTGTTAACTCATCACTGCAAAGCGCAAAAGAGCTTTTGACGGAAAACGGGATAGAAACGGTTTCCTGTCTCGCAATGGGCAGCGATCTTAGCGAGATCCGCCGCGCTTCTTCGGCAAGAGTTAACCTTGTCCTGTCTTACAGCGGTCTGGATGCGGCTAAGCTTTTGCAAAAGCGTTTCGGAACGCCCTATGTTGTCGGCAGACCGTGCGGGGCTTTCGGTAAAAGGCTTATGGCTGATATCAAAGCTGCTGACAGGACAGGAAAGAACGCCGTGGGCTTTGCAGGCTCTTCCGAAGGCGATATTCTGATAATCGGCGAGGGAGTTTTTGCGGGAAGCTTGGCGGCGGCGATCCGTGAGGAAACGGGAAGAAAGGCCTTTTTTGCCTCGGCGACCGA
Organism: Ruminococcus sp. UBA7477; assembly: GCA_002479715.1. Classification (GTDB taxonomy): domain Bacteria; phylum Bacillota; class Clostridia; order Oscillospirales; family Ruminococcaceae; genus UBA7477. The sequence goes on from DLOT01000010.1 coordinate 4,748, forward strand.
GTTTGACGACGGGCTTTTCGGCGAAGCGGACGTTATCGCGAGAGATGAGGCTGAACTCAGACCTCTGATCGGAAAAAGCAGAGTTCTGATCGCCGACCCTCTCTACAAGCCTCTTTGCAGGGGAATGGGCATAAGGTTTGTACCGATGCCGCACGAGGGATTTTCGGGCAGGATTTTCCGTAAGGATATTCCCGACCTGACGCGGAGCATTGCTCCGCTGCTTGAGCAGTTGTGATCCATATAAAAAATTATATAAACGGAGGACTGATTATGAAACTTAAAAAAATTCTTGCAGCAGCGCTTTGCGCTTGCATGATGCTGACCATGGGAGGCTGCGGAGGTTCGGACAGCAGCAGCGCGGTATCGTCCGCTGCCCCCCAGAGTGAAAGTGTTTCGGAAAGCGCAAGATTCGAATCCGATGCCGACGATGCGGATACTCTGACAATCACCGACCATGCTGGCGATACGGTCACGGTTCCGAAGAAGATCGAGCGTATAGTCGTTGCGGACATTTATCCGCTGCCGTCTGTTCTTTCTATATTTTTTGACAGCGCAGATAAGCTGGTGGGCATTGCCGGACCGAGCATGACTGCGGCGAAGAACAGTATACTGAGCGAGCTTTATCCGGAGATCCTGAGTGCAGAAACGGGATTTATCGACGGCACCAGCATCAACATTGAGGAGGTTATTTCGCTTGATCCCGACGTTGTTTTCTACAGCGCAGGCTCTGATGGCATCAAGGATGAGCTTGACAAGGCAGGCATACCGGCAGTGGCTATTTCGGCAGCAAAATGGGAATACGACGCTATCGAAACACTGAACAACTGGATAGAGCTTCTTTCTCAGATGTTCCCCGAAAACGACAAGGCGGAGCTTGTAAAGAAGTACAGCAACGAGAAGTATGAGTTTGTTCAGAGCCGCGTAAAGGATATCCCCGAAGACGAGCGCGCAAAGGCTTTCTTCCTGTTTCAGTACAGCGACAGCAGCATCACGACCTCGGGCAGGATGTTTTTCGGTCAATACTGGGCTGAGGCGATCGGTGCGGTAAACGTCGGCGGAGAAATGGAAACCGCATACTCCACTGCCGTTGATCTCGAGCAGGTTTATGCGTGGGATCCGTCAATTATCTTTATCACAAACTTCAACTCCGCTAAGCCTGAGGACATTTACGGAAATACCGTCGGCGCATACGACTGGAGCGGGATCGACGCAGTTATAAACAAGCGTGTTTATAAAATGCCGCTCGGAATGTACCGCAGCTATACCCCCGGTATAGACACGCCGATAACCTTGCTGTGGCTTGCCAAGACGGCATATCCTGAGCTTTTCGAGGATATAGATATAACGCAGGAAACAAAGGATTATTACAAAGAGCTGTTCGGTATAGAGCTTTCCGACAAGCAGGCAGAAAGTATTTTCGCACCGGCATCGGAAGCAAGTGCTTTCTGACGCAAAATTCAGCTTCCCGATAAGATATCTCAGTCTTGACGGGAAGCTTTTTTTGCGCTAGAATAAGCATATAGCATATTGCATATGCGAATGAAAGGGGAGAGAGCCGTGAAAACTTCGACTAAAATACTGGCAGCCGTTACTTTGGCGCTTCTGATCATAACAGGCGCGGCGGCGTTTCTCCTTATGTGCTCGGATAATGAAGGCAAAACTGCCTATATATATCAGAATGACGAGCTTATTAAAACAGTCGATCTTTCGTCAGTTACGGAAAGCTATGAATTTACCGTTAGCTCTGAGGACGGAGGCAGCAATACGGTCGAGGTGAGGAACGGCTCGATAGGAGTGGTTTCGGCGGATTGTCCCGACGGACTGTGCGTTGGCATGGGGTTTATCGGGGCAAAAGGTATGCCTGTCGTCTGTTTGCCGAACGGGCTGATGATAGTTGTTGAAGGCGGGGAGGGCGATGTCGATGCAAAGACCTGAGCTGACCAAAGCGCGAAGGCTTTGTGCCGACGCATTGCTTGCCGCCGCAGCGCTTATAATCTTTGTCGTGGAGGCGCAGATACCTATTCCCGTGGCGATCCCGGGGCTGAAGCTCGGGCTTGCAAATGTTGTGACGCTTTATATGCTCTGCACCTGTCCGCTCGGTGATGCTTTTGCGGTATTGATGCTGAGGATAATCCTGGGCAGCATTTTCGCGGGGCAGGCTATGTCGTTTATGTTCTCGCTGGCGGGCGGACTGCTGGCATTTTGCTCAATGAAGCTTTATCTGAAGCTTACAAGGGGTGAGAATATCTGGTTTGCGGGGATAGTGGGGGCTATAGCCCATAATCTCGGGCAGATCGTGGTCGCTGTTGCGGTCTACAAGTCGGGATATGTGGCATATTATCTCGCGGTATTGCTTTTCTGCGGCGTCGTTACGGGGCTGCTGACAGGGCTTGTCGCTCAGCTTCTGGCAAAGAGAAGGCTGCTTTGACAGAAGCTTTTTCTATATGACAGGACTTTCTCAATTGTGAATGCTATAATGAGTATACCGGGAAGGGGGAAACACTGTGGAGTGGCTGAGCTGCATAAAAGGTGCCATTGATTATATGGAGACGAATATCATGACGGTCAGGAGTCCCGAGGAGGTGGCAGAAAGCTTATATGTTTCCGCGTCGTATCTTCAGCGGGGATTTCAGGTAATAACCGGTCTGACGCTTGGCGAATATATACGCAACCGCAGGCTTTATCTTGCGGCACAGCGTTTGGTCTACAGCAGCGACAGGATAATTGATATCGCGATGGAATTCGGCTATGAAACGCCTGAGAGCTTCACCAAAGCCTTCACGAGATTTCACGGCGCGTCGCCGTCCGATATTCGCAGGGACAGAAGCAAAATAGTTCCGTTTCTTCCGCTTCGGGTAAGTATTGTTATACAGGGAGGAAAAGCTATGGATTACACTATCGAGAAAACAGCGGCATTTAAGGTGATAGGCTTTATGAGGGAGTTTGACTTTGAAACTTCCTACAAGGAGATCCCAAAGTTCTGGGATGAGATCTTTTCTCAGTATGCGCAAAGCTACATTAACGGCAGAGAGCCGGGAAATGATATTGAGCGGGCGCTTGTTGAAAACCGCATCGGCGAGTTCGGAGTTTGTATAGATGATATAGGCTCCGGCGGAAAGTTCCGATATATGATCGCAGGCAGATATACGGGCGGAAAGACACCTGAGGGGCTGGAGGTCTATGAAATACCTGCGGCAGAGTGGGTAAAGTTCAAATGCATCGGTGCTATGCCGCAGGCACTGCAAGAGGTAAACACCCATATATTCAGCGAGTGGCTTCCCGGAAACAGGGAGTATGAGGTATCGGACAAGCTCAGCATCGAATGGTATTCTTCGGGAAACACGCAGGATGCAAACTATCAAAGCGCGATATGGATCCCGGTAAAACAGCGTAACGCTGCACCAGCTTAAAGCTGGACCTGTAGCCGCCTTGCCGAATATAGACTAGGGAGATACTATAGAGTGACGGCGGGTCAAACAAAGACAAATCAAACGTTTGCGACGACGTGACGGCGGTGTTTTTTTATCCGGAGGCAAGCCTTCGGTAAGTATTTGCAATTCAAGACAGGCGAAAGCTCCGTTTTTCGTATTGACAACAATAATCCGCGGTGGTATAATAAACTTATATGATTTTAAGCGTAAAAGCTTTAAAACGATAAAGCCGAAAGGAAGTATTTTTATGCCTATTACCGAGATCTTGGAGCGCAATGCCAAGCTGTACGGAAACGATGTGGCGCTTGTTGAGGTCAATCCTGAGATTCAGGAGAAACGCCGTGTGACATGGCGCGAATACGAGCTTATCGAGCAGAGCGAATACAGTCATTACCGCCGCGAGATAACCTGGCACGTTTTCAATGAAAAGGCCAACCGCTTTGCTAATCTGCTTATCAGCCGCGGTATCAAGAAAGGCGATAAGGTCGCGATCCTGCTAATGAATTGCCTTGAGTGGCTGCCGATCTATTTCGGCGTTCTCAAGACCGGTGCGCTGGCAGTTCCGCTCAATTTCAGATATACCTCAGACGAGATAAAATACTGTCTTGAGCTTGCCGAGTGTGATGTTCTGGTTTTCGGAAATTCGTTTATAGGCAGAGTGGAGGAAATAGCCGATCAGATCAGCGCGCGCAGATTGCTTTTCTATGTAGGCGGAGGAGAGGGCGGCATATGTCCGTCGTTTGCCGAGGATTATGACCACCTTGTTGCGAATTGTCCCAGCATAACGCCGGATATAAAGCTTTGCGACGACGATTTTGCTGCTATCTATTTTTCGTCGGGAACAACGGGCTTCCCTAAAGCTATCCTTCATAAGCATCAGAGCCTTATGCACTCATGTAAAGTCGAGCAGGCACATCACAGCCAAACTAAGGACGATATCTTTCTCTGCATTCCGCCGCTCTATCATACGGGTGCGAAGATGCACTGGTTCGGCTCATTCCTTGTCGGCGCAAAATCTGTGCTGCTGCGCGGAGTCAAGCCCGAAATGATCATAGACACGGTTTCCAAAGAAAAATGCTCAATAGTGTGGCTGCTGGTCCCTTGGGCACAGGATATTCTCGATGCGATCGACAGGGGCGATATCAAGCTTGAAAACTATCAGCTTTCTCAGTGGCGGCTTATGCATATCGGCGCACAGCCTGTGCCGCCCAGCCTTATCAGCCGCTGGAAGCAGCATTTTCCTCATCATCAGTATGATACAAACTACGGCCTGAGCGAGTCTATAGGCCCCGGCTGTGTTCATCTGGGAGTAGAAAACATCCATAAGGTCGGCGCGATAGGCAAGGCGGGCTACGGCTGGGAGACTAAGATCGTCAATGAGCAGGGTCAGCCTGTTAAAAGCGGAGAGGTCGGAGAGCTGTGCGTAAAGGGTCCGGGAGTAATGACCTGCTATTATAATGACCCGGAGGCTACCGAGGAGGTTCTTAAAGACGGCTGGCTGTTCACGGGAGATATGGCTCAGGAGGACGAGGACGGATTTATCTTCCTCGTTGACCGCAAAAAAGATGTTATCATTTCGGGAGGAGAGAATCTGTATCCCGTTCAGATCGAGGATTTTATCCGAAGCAATATGAAAGTCAAGGATGTTGCGGTCATCGGCTTGCCCGACAAGCGCCTTGGCGAGATCGCGGCAGCGATCATAGAGATCAAGCCCGGCTGTGAATGCACAGAGGAGGAAATGATGAAGTTCTGTTCGGGTCTGCCGCGCTATAAGCGGCCTCACAAGATAATCTTTGCCGATATTCCGCGCAACCCCACAGGCAAGATCGAAAAGCCGAAGCTTCGTCAGATCTACTGCGGAGAGAGTTTGGTTGCCGCGCAGAACAAGGGCTGACAAAGAACAGAATAATGATTTGTTACATAACGCAAATCGCCGCAAGCTTACACTGCCTGCGGCGATTTTGTTTATTTTGTTATTATAAGAGTTGGTGCTGCCGTCTCGTCGTCGCAAGCTCCATATCCCTCG
>DLOT01000072.1 GCA_002479715.1 Ruminococcus sp. UBA7477
AATTTTCTCATCAGCGTAAGGTGTTTTCTCCCAAATATTCTATTTGATTTTTTTGCGGGGTAAATGCCAATATCGCTTAAGTTGTTGGCATTGACCCCCTAAAATAGATACCGCCCACCGAAGCAAACAGCCAAAGTGGGCGGTAATTGATCAGTAAGCCATACCTTTCAAAATATCCATCACAAGATCATAGGGATCACAAAGGGCATCTCTGAATTCGTCGTCAGACATCTTTTCGCTCATATTTACAATATCCCCGATACAATCAGCGAACACCTCAGCTACCTCGGGATCTTCCTTGTACATCCCATCATACTTCTCATTCAGATAATGATCGAAATCAAGATCAAAGCTGAGCCTGTCCATTCTCTCATCAATAAAATCACAGACAAAATTCATCATAAACGCAATGTTTTCTCCGGCTCTTACACCTGCCATCTTTTTCACCTCATATTCTCACATATCCCGGTAAGTTTCCGCTCCACGGCAAAATCTCAGCCCATTCAAAGCTTTCGCCGCTGCGCATAGTCTCAAAAATATGTTTCAGATATTCATATGGTTTCAGAGCATTAGCCTTTGCCGTTTCGACTACCGAAAACAATACTGACAACGCTTTAGCGCCTCTCTCGCTGTTGGAAAACAGCCAGTTTTTCCTACCAACAGCAACAGGTCTGACCGCGCGCTCCGCTGCATTATTCGTAAGTTCCAAGCGTGGGTCTTCAAGAAACCGTGACAATGACTCCCTCTGATTCAGAGCATACTTGATCGCCCTGCGCGTCAGCTCGGACGGTAGGTATCCTTCATTCTTTTTAACACACCACTCAAAAAATCTTTCAAGCAGTCCCGCAGACTTTTGGCGTCGAATGCAAGCTATTTCTTCAAGCGTTAGCTCGCTTTTTTCATGCGGCTTTTCCGGGTCGAGCTTTTCTGCGTGAAATATCTCGTTTATCATCAGAAAGCCCTGTCCTGCAGCGGTCGTAAGATCGGTCTTATCACCTTGAACCTTGACCGCATTCAGAAAATATCTCCGCAGATGTGCCCAGCAACCCACCCTTATGAGGTCAGGAACATCGTTGTACGCGCCATATCCATCGCAATGTCCGTAACCGCTGAAGCCTTCAAGAAATTTCTTCGGATACTCCGCAGACCGACCGTTTTGGTGGTTGTAGAGGACGATCTTCTTTTCCTCATATCTTCCGCTGTGATACACCCAGAAATAGCCCTTAACAGGTTTATTCTTCCCCTTCACATGATTTGTCTGCCAGTGTGTTTCATCGGCATGAATGATCTTCAGACGGATCAGCTCTTTGTGCATAGCTTCATAAAGCGGATCGAGCATATCTGCAAGAGCAAGCATATTATTGCACATAGTCTGTCTGCTTCGATCTATCCCGTTACGCTTGTACTCCTGTTCAATACAGTACAGCGGCAGCCGCAGACATATCTTAGCATTGATCTCATGAGCCGCAAGGGAGGGTGAGACCATGCTGCCCCGAATGAGCGGACGACCACATTTTGCAACTGCAAAAACGGGGTGTTCCTCACCATTTTCATCCATATGCTGTTCACAGCATTTGCATACGCACTTCTGCCTATGTATCTTAAGAACGCTGAAAACTGCTGGCTGATGGTCTATTTCGGTGTGAGTCTCATATCCGAACTCGTGCATTTTTAAACCGCAGCGAGTGCATATCTTTTCCTCATCGGACAGCTCATAATACTTTTCCTCTGTCGGCAAATTACCATATATCTGCTCAAAGGTGCGCTTCGGGGCGCGGTAATGCTCCTTGACGCGTTTCTTGGGAGGATCAATGATTACCTCGTTTTCAGACTCAGTAAACATACTGATCTGTCCATCGGGAACTATGGTTACTTTCTCACTTTTTTTACCAAAAAGTCGGTCGACAGCCATCTTATACATCTCGGTAATTCGGTCAAGCTCGACCTTAAATTCCTTGTTCAATTCTGTAAGCTCTGCAATTTTTTTCTTCGCCTTCGCAAGCTCCGCAGCCACATATTTTGAATTGTTTTCATAAAAACTCAGACGGCTTTCAAGCTCGTATCGTGTTAAATTTTCATACATCTCAGCTCGCCTGCCTTTTTTTAGTATCTATGTACAAATCATACCACAAAAATACCCGAAAAACAATAAAAAAGCGTCCTTTTTTCAGGACGCTTAATGTAGAAATATACTCAACAATTTTGTTCGGATTTTATGTTGAAAGTTCAGTGTTTCTCATACTTTCGTAATGCTTGATCTCCTCGATATGCAGACCGTGGATCAGCCATGAAAGCTCCTGCTCGCTAACTGTGTAAGTGTCTCCCGACAGAAGCTTAGGAAAATGAAATTTTCCATTCTCGATACGCTTGTACAGCAGACAGAAGCCGTCGTTATTCCAATAAAGTATTTTTATCTTATCGCAGTGACGGTTGTGAAAAACGAACATTGCATCGCTCATCAGGTCAAGCTTGAATTGCTGCTGTACGATAGAGGAAAGCCCATCGATCGACTTGCGCATATCCACATTTGCTGTTGATATGTATATCTTAGATGGTTTTATCGTCAGCACTATCTTCACCTCCGATCACCAGCTCTGCAAACCTGACTTCGCTCCCTTCAGACAGTTCCTCCGTCCGCTCAAGCCAATATCTGAGCGTACTTCGCTTTATTCCCTGTTCTGCACTCCATACTCGCTGGCTTTTTCCGCTTCTCTTGAACTCTTTTACTCTGTCCGCCCACTTCTCTGTTTCCGTCATTTTCATACACCCCTTTTGTTATGATACTTCTATTATATCTTATGGGCGCTGGGTTTTGTAGGGGGTGGGGTTTGACGGGTACCAGATAAACAAAAAAGTCCGCAAATTACGAATCTGCGAACTTTAAGCAGCTCCCCCTGCCCGGCTCGAACGGGCGACAACTCGGTTAACAGCCGAGTGCTCTACCGATGGTAGAGATTGTACCAAAATAAAGCCCTGTGATTTCCCATTGTCGAAACACCTGCTTTAGCCGGTGTTCGGGCGGGGGCGGTTTTTCTGAAATAACAGGAACAGGATATTCCTAAGAAAATATTGATGTGGCAACAAACGGATATGCAAATTCAATAAAAGCGACATGAAATTTAGGAAAATCACAGAATTTTCTTTAGAAAACACTTGCCAAATGGAAAAATCCGTGTTATACTTTACTATAAAGGACGCATATATTGATAACGAACTCGGAACATATGCTTAGGGTACTTATATGTTTATCGATTATGAGAAGCGCCTTGACAGTTGGGGAGTTCCTTCGACTGCGAACAGTGCTGTCAGAATAATGAGTACTGTCTCCTCCAATACTGAAGCAGTAGACGAATCTAAAGAAATTATGTTTTTTTACAGTCATCCGAAGGTACAAGTTATTATTACAATATTGATACTAAGCTGTTACGGCAGCTTTCACAGCAATTATTTAATGCGAACTATATAAATCAAACTCCCGAAAAAAAAGAAGGATATATAATCGACGGTGATAGTTGAAACAGTAAATGAAAAATTTTACTGATATTCTGATCATACAGTTTATTAACACGCTTTATTCGGATATTTGACAGCGAGTCAGGCAAAGAAAAAACCGAATTTATGCCCGATGGCAGTCATATATTAAGTGACTTTCGATTCTTTGAATCAAAAGATGGTGCTATGTCAAGAAAAAG
>DLOT01000044.1:0-3794 GCA_002479715.1 Ruminococcus sp. UBA7477
CGGAAAAACAGGCCGCGACGGCTGCGGCGGAGCTACAGGCTCTTCAAAATCTCACACGCTCTCCTCACTTGAAAGCTGCGGCGCGGAGGTCCAGAAAGGAAACGCTCCTATCGAGCGTAAGCTTCAAAGGCTTTTCCGCAATCCCGAGGTCACAAAGCTCATCAAGCGCTGCAACGACTTCGGCGCAGGCGGAGTTTCCGTTGCTATAGGCGAGCTGACCGACGGCCTCGTTATTGACCTCGACAGAGTTCCCAAGAAGTATGACGGACTTGACGGAACAGAGCTTGCTATCTCGGAATCGCAGGAAAGAATGGCTGTGGTCGTTGCCAAGGAGGACGCCGAAAGGTTTATGCTGGAGGCTGACAAGGAAAACCTTGAAGCCACGCTTGTGGCTGTTGTTACAGACGAGCCGCGCCTCAAGATGAACTGGAACGGCAATACGATCGTCAACCTCACCAGAGAATTTCTAAACTCGAACGGAGCTTCAAAGCATACGACCGTGACAGTTGAAGAACCCGTTATAATCAAAAACGAAAACGTAAACGACTCCCCTGCTATGTGGGAGGAAATGATCTCCAACCTTAACATCTGCTCGCAGAAGGGCCTTATTGAGCGTTTTGACTCCACCATCGGCGCAGGTACAGTGCTTATGCCCTACGGCGGCAAATATCAGAACACACCGACTCAGGCTATGGCGGCAAAGATCCCCGTATTGAACGGTGAAACGACAACTGCTTCTATAATGGGCTGGGGTTTCAACCCGTTCCTTTCATCGCAGTCTCCGTATCACGGAGCAGTATGTGCCGTAACAGAGTCTATAGCCAAGGTCATTGCCGCGGGCGGAAGCAGAAAGAAATGCTGGCTGACCTTCCAGGAATACTTTGAGAGAACTCAGAACAATCCGACACGCTGGGGCAAGCCGATGGCTGCCTTGCTCGGTGCATTGAAGGCTCAGCTCGAATACGGCATCGCATCTATCGGAGGCAAGGACTCGATGAGCGGCACTTTTGAAAAGATCGACGTTCCTCCGACCCTTGTTTCCTTCGCCGTTTCCGTTGCAAACTCCGGCAGGATCATATCGCAGGAGTTTAAAAAGGCAGGCTCAAAGGTCATCTACATCAAGCCTCAATACGACAGCAACGGGCTGCCTGTTTATAAGAGCGTTCTCGATGTATTTGACAGAGTTGAAGCACTTATCGCAAGCGGTAAGGTTCTTTCCTGCTGGAGCGTTTCATACGGCGGTATTTCCGAGGCAATAGCCAAAATGGCATTCGGCAACAGGATAGGCTTCAGGTTCACCGAAACCGTTGCCCCGAGCGAGCTTTACAGGGCCTGCTACGGCAGCTTTGTCATCGAGCTTGCAGACGGAGCGGAGTGCGGCGAAAGGGTCCTCGGCGAAACTGTTTCCGATTATTCTATAACGACAGACAGTTACACCGTTGACCTCGACAAGCTCCAGCAGCTCTGGTCCGAAAAGCTCGAGCCTGTTTATCCTACTCAGGTAATGCAGCCGAAAATAGTTCCCGCAACCTACAGCTTCAAGGCTGAAAACCACATAAGCAGTCCCGTCAAGATCGCGAGGCCGCGCGTTCTGATACCGGTATTCCCCGGAACGAACTGCGAATATGACACCGCGCGCGCCTTTGAAAAGGCAGGCGCCAGACCAGACGTCTTTGTTATAAGAAACCTTAACGAGGCTCAGATCAATGAGTCGGTCGCAGAGATGGAGCGCCGTATCAAAAACGCTCAGATCATAATGCTTCCCGGCGGCTTCTCGGGCGGCGACGAACCTGACGGAAGCGGAAAATTCATCACGGCATTCTTTAACAATCCCCGTCTTACCGACGCTGTGCATGAGCTTTTGAAAAGCCGCGACGGTCTTATGCTCGGCATCTGCAACGGCTTCCAGGCGCTCGTTAAGCTCGGTCTTGTGCCTTACGGCGAGATCAGACCTATGCGCGGCGACTCACCCACACTGACCTTCAACACCATCGCCCGCCACCAGTCGAAGATGGTCCGTACAAGGATCGCTTCTAACAAGTCTCCGTGGCTTGCCTCCTCTCAGGTCGGGGATATCCACACCATTGCGATCTCACACGGCGAGGGCAGATTTATCGCCTCCTCCGAGGAGCTTGAGGTCTTGGAGAAGAACGGTCAGATCGCTACTCAGTATGTTGACTTTGAAGGCTATCCGACATATGACATTCAGTGCAATCCTAACACCTCTATCGACGCTATCGAGGGCATAACCTCTCCGGACGGCAGAGTTCTCGGCAAAATGGGTCACTCGGAGCGTATGGGCAGAGATGTCTGCGTAAATGTTCCCGGCGAAAAGGATCAGCAGATCTTTGAAAACGGAGTAAAATACTTCGGCTGACCGGCATGATGCAATTCATCACAGACTATGTATTCCTGCCCTATCTGGTGATCGCCGGACTGATAACCTTTGTTCTCTACGGCGCAGATAAGTCCAAAGCCAAGGCACACAAATGGCGTATCCCGGAGAAGGTGCTGCTCGGAGCAAGCCTTTTGGGCGGCTTTCCGGGCGGCTGGCTGGGTATGTATGTCTTTCACCACAAAACAAAGCGTTGGTACTTTTACGCAGTGAATTTTGCGGCGGCGCTGCTTTGGACTGTCGGCTTTGGGTTATGCAAGGGACTGACCTGATCTTAAATCCGAATATTAACAAACGCCTCGGGGCTTTTGCCTCGGGGCGCTTAGTTTGTCTGAAAAGCTGAAAGCAAGTAATATATGATTGTGGGGCTGTTGCCGTTATGGAGTGTATAGCTACTATGGATAATCAGAATCAAATATACTGTACGCCTAAAGAAGTAAGGGCATCTCTCATCTTTTGCACTTTATCATCTGAAAAGCGTCTGCCAATACAGTTTTCAAGCATAAAGACTTTTGTACCTGTTTTCACTGCTCCTTTTGCAGTCGCTCCAACGCAACCGCATTCGTCCAGACCGCACAGGACAATCTCGGTATAACCTTGCTTTCCCATATACTCTCTAAATGCTTTTGACGAATATGTATCGGGTAAGTTTTTCTCAAAATACAAATCTGATACGAGGTTTAGTTTGCTGTATAATTCTGCCCCTGCTGTTCCCTTTATTGAAAAACCGATAAACCATTTGTTTGTAATGATATTAGGGAACATTTGTGCAATATATATAATATCATATCCTTTATCTTTATACGAAGAAATAGCGCTATTTACAGCATTTACAAGTTCATTTGTGTTATATGAAAACTTTGCTTTTCTCTTTTCCCATAGATAGTCATTCTGCATATCAATAACAACTAAAGCCTTTTTGCTTGCCATAATGCTTTCTCCCGTCAATTCTTGATTAGCCAATAGCCCACTCTTACCCCTTAATTATACCACGCCGCATCCGAAAAGGCAATACCGTTTCCAAACTTTGCCGAAATATATTCGGCTGCATTTTATTCGTTTATCAGCTTTTCAGCTAATCAGCTCAGCACTTTCGATCAGATTAGGGCATTCCCTTGCGGACAAGCCCTGCAATAGTGCGTGTATTAGCCATAAAAACTGCCTCCATCTCAAATGAAACGGAGGCACAAATGAATCCAGCGTCACGCTGGTGGAGCGAACAACGGGAATCGAACCCGCATATCCAGTTTGGGAAACTGGTATTCTGCCATTGAATTATGTTCGCTTTTATACTATTCATTATATAACATTCTTCGTAGTTTGTCAACGTTAAGTTTGCCAGCTTAAAGCTGCCGGCTAAAGATGAAGCTTTAAGCTCCCTAAGGGGAACACCCACAAA
>DLOT01000044.1:3870-4873 GCA_002479715.1 Ruminococcus sp. UBA7477
GTCTTTGTTTGACCCGCCGTCACTCAAAAGTAATTTACTAATCTGCGTCAAAAATAGGCGGCATTAGGTGCAGCGTTACGCTGCTTAACACAGTTTTTCAAGCGAGCGCTTGATCTGCCGCAGAATACGCTTCTCCAGCCTTGAAATATATGACTGCGAAATGCCGACTTCGTCCGCGACCTCCTTCTGAGTGCGCTCCTTGAACCCTCCTAAGCCGAAACGCATCTGCATTATCGTGCGCTCACGGTCGGACAGCCTGTCGATCTCTTCCAGAAGCAGACGCTTTTCGGTCTCGCTCTCAAGCCCTCGTATAACGATATCGTCATCTGTGCCGAGAATATCGCCGAGCAGCAGCTCGTTGCCATCCCAGTCAACATTCAGCGGTTCGTCAATTGATATCTCTTTGCGGGTCTGCGCGGTTTTCCTAAGAAACATCAGTATCTCGTTTTCGATGCACCGCGATGCGTAGGTCGCAAGCTTGATGTTCTTGTCGGGACAGAAGGTCTTGACAGCCTTGATAAGCCCGATCGTGCCGATAGATATCAGATCCTCCAGCCCAATCCCCGTTGACTCAAACTTTTTCGCAATATACACCACAAGCCGCAGATTATGGATTATCAGAAGCTCACGCGCCTTTTTCTCATCGGTTTTCAAAAGCTCAAAGGCACGCTGCTCCTCCTCGCGGCTCAAAGGCGGAGGAAGCGTCTGCGGACCGTTGATATAGTCAACCCTACGAATGCCGAAAAGCTGTCTGAAAAACTCTTTTATGTATTCTATGATATATAGCATTGCTACCACTCCGTTCTCCGTTTATCCCAGCAGNNACCGCCTGCTCGCCTTTGCTGTCCACCAGCCCGACATATGCGCCGACCTGCTTTGAAGTTCCGCGCCCGCTCGTGATCTTCAGGCTCTGGGGCTTTGTCAGCCACATCAGGCTGCTTCCTCCGACAGTTGACACCGGCAAAAGCCTGAAGCCGCGCGGCAGACCGTTTCGCAAGCTCAG